>JAISQD010000025.1 GCA_031274415.1 Tannerellaceae bacterium
GCATCCCTGACAGGATGCAGAAACAGCGGTGGCCTCTTTTTTCTACCGAGCGAGGCATTCCTAACGGAATGCCGTTCGGTAAATGCAGACCATTACAAGTTATCTATTTTTCATCACTAAAAAGGGATCTCGGATTGCGTTTCATTATTCTTCCCGATATATCCACTTTTCTCATTTCAAGAGGGGTTGATGACCGGGCCTTCTTTATCGACCCAATCCTCGATAATACCTGAAATAGACACCGAACGGTCTTGCAGGTTGACATCATAGATGTAACGGCTTCCCGATTCGAGCCTGCTTGAACCCTGTACAGGCGGTAAACTGGCTTCGAAGGTGCTGGAGCCTTTGGTAAATGTCAGCGTTACCTTGTCTTTCACCACATCGCTTACAGGCAGCACGATCGCTTCGGCCATAGCCTCAGTCGCTTTAAAGACCGTGATATGGGGATTGACGATGATTCGCGTCGTACCGGTATTTCTAACGATCCCGTCAACCAGGTTCAACGTTCCTTCTTCGTACATACTGCTGATCCCCATAACCAAGCCGTCGGTAAAGGTACCCGACGTCGAACTTTCATCGGTAATGTGGAAGACGAGTTTAACCATTTTGTGGCTAAACTTCAGTATCACGTTCCCTGATGTCTTGTTCCACTGTTTCAACTCTGTGTTGTACAGGATATCGAGCGTTCCCTGTGTTTTGTAGTCCTGTACAGGGGTGACTTTGATCGTGCAGTTGAGTTCGTTGATCGCGGAGGTGTAGGGATAATAGGCATAAAACCTTACGGTCTGTTCGGGATCCATGGGATAGAATATTTTATCCTCGGAATCAGCCCATGTGAAGTCTGCATTCTGCTCGTTGACGTTGGTTGCTACATATTTCTTGTTTTCCGCAAGAATAGAAGCGGCCGTAAACGGTTTCGTCCCGTCTACCATATAGATGCCGATAGAATCCCCGACCTCCCACCTGCTCTGGTCGTTTCCCGGGTTGGTCAGGCGTGTCAATGGTGATCCGGCGGAGAAATTAACGGCTACGTCTGATGCCATGTGAGGATCGCCGCCCTCGCCCTCATTTTTTTCTTCTACACTACAATTCGTAAGCAGAAATGCCATAGAAGCAATTGTTATGAAAATACGTCTTGTTCTCATACTTCTTTCCTTTCAAAATAATGTTACTTAATACCTGCTTTCGCAAGTTTGTCTTTAAAATTCATTTGTGTGCATAATTGGCGTTTAATTATACCCCTTCAGTTACGGAACAAGCAAATACACCGAATGGTTTTATATAAATCCTTTTTTGTGTAGTAAAAAGTTAGAAACGTGCACTCCAGACCGGCGACAACACGTCTACTATGCTAAAATTGCTATCTCTGTATTGCAATCAAGAATATTTTATTACTTTTGTGACCTATTACAGCCATTCGTTATGGAAACATTTTATCGAACACATAACTATCTGCTTGAACACACATCTTCACCCGTCAAACGTCAATTGATGGATGAGATTAACTGGAACGACCGTTTAATTGGCATTAAAGGATCGCGAGGCGTTGGGAAAACAACTTTCTTACTGGAATACGCCCGTGAATTTTTTGGTAAAGACAACAGGGAGTGTCTGTATATCAACCTGAATCATTTCTATTTTACGGAACGTACGATTATTGATTTCATAGAAGAATTCAGGGCTAAAGGCGGAAAGGTGTTATTGATCGATCAGGTGTTTAAATATCCCGACTGGTCAAAAGAGTTGCGGTATTGTTATGATCACTATCCGGATATACGCATTGTTTTTTCAGGTTCGTCCGTTATGCGCCTGAAAGAAGAAAACCCTGATTTATCCGGCCATGTAGCCTCTTACAACCTGCGCGGTTTCTCCTTTCGCGAATACCTGAACCTGATGGCAAAGACGGCCTATCCGGTTTATTCGTTAGAGGAGATTATCAAAGATCATGCGATCATAGCGGATTCGATCTGTTCACACGTGAAACCGATGGCATTCTTCCAGGATTACCTGCATCACGGCTACTATCCTTTTTTCCTTGAAAAGAGAAACTTTTCGGAGAATCTGCTGAAGACCATGAACATGATGCTGGAAGTCGATGTATTATACATCAAACAAATCGAACAAAGCTATCTGCCCAAGCTCCGGAAGTTGCTCTATCTACTGGCCATCAGCGCACCGGGCGTTCCGAATGTCAGTCAATTAAGCAAAGATATAGCAACCAGCCGGGCTACGGTTATGAACTATATCAAATATCTGACGGATGCGAGATTAACAGACATGCTGTATATGGATGGGGAACGTTTCCCCAAGAAACCGGCAAAAGTGTATATGCACAATTCCAACCTGATGTTTCCCATCCGTCCGTCGGATGTCAACCCCCAGGCTGTGCGTGAAACCTTTTTCTATAATATGCTTCATAAGGATCATCACGTCAATATGGGAACGAAGAATGCCCATTTTATGATTGATCGTACCTACAATTTCAGGATTGAAGAATCCCTGCGGGTACGGAACAATCCGGATGTATATTATGCCGTAGACAAGACGGAAACAGGAGGGGAGAATCTGATACCCCTCTGGCTGTTTGGTTTTTTATATTGATTATAGTGTTACTTAAATAATTATTTTAAAATGACGAAAAAGAAGAAATTTCTAACTTGCGATGGGAATCAGGCTGCGGCGCATATATCGTATATGTTTAGCGAAGTGGCGGCCATATATCCCATCACGCCGTCGTCCACGATGGCAGAATATGTAGATGAATGGGCTGCCGCCGGCCGTAAAAACATTTTCGGCGAAAAGGTGTTGGTACAGGAAATGCAGTCGGAAGGGGGAGCTGCCGGCGCTGTTCACGGCTCGTTGCAAGCCGGTGCATTAACCACGACGTATACCGCTTCACAGGGTTTGTTGTTGATGATTCCGAACATGTATAAGATTGCAGGGGAGCTACTTCCATGCGTATTCCATGTTTCCGCCCGTACGCTTGCTTCACATGCGCTTTCAATTTTTGGCGACCATCAGGATGTCATGGCTTGCCGCCAGACGGGGTTTGCCATGCTGGCCGAAGGTTCTGTACAGGAGGTGATGGATCTGGCTGCCGTCGCTCATCTGGCGACGATCAAATCCCGCATACCGTTCGTCAATTTCTTCGACGGTTTCCGTACTTCGCATGAAATACAGAAAATCGAAGCGCTGGCAAATGAAGACCTGGCGCACCTGATCGACAGGGAAGCATTGGCCGGGTTCCGCGCCCGCTCGTTAAGCCCCGAACACCCCGTCGCACGCGGTATGGCCGAAAACCCCGACGCCTTTTTCCAGCACAGGGAGGCGTGCAATACCTACTACGAAGCTGTCCCCGCCATTGTCGAAGAATACATGAATGAGCTATCGGCGATTACCGGCCGTAAATATGGCCTGTTCGACTATTACGGCGCAGAAGATGCCGAACGTGTCATCATCGCCATGGGCTCCGCTACCGAAGCTATCCGCGAAGCCATTGATTACCTGACGGAGCAGGGAGAAAAGGTCGGGCTGGTCGCCGTCCATTTATACCGTCCGTTCTCGGCAAAACATTTCTTTGCAGCTATACCCAAGACGGCAAAAAGAATCGCCGTCCTCGACCGCACAAAAGAACCTGGAGCGAACGGCGAACCGCTGTACCTGGATGTCAAGGACTGTTTCTACGGACAGGAGAACGCCCCGCTTATCGTGGGCGGCCGTTATGGTTTATCATCAAAAGATACCACTCCGGCACAGATACTGGCCGTTTACGAAAACTTGTCGTTGCCCCTGCCGAAGAACGGGTTTACGATCGGCATAACGGATGATGTGACCTTCACGTCGCTTCCCCAGAAAGAGGAGATCGCGCTGGGCGGCGAGGGGATGTTCGAAGCTAAATTCTATGGTTTGGGCGCGGACGGGACAGTCGGCGCAAACAAGAACTCGGTAAAGATTATCGGCGATAATACCGATAAATACTGCCAGGCCTATTTCTCTTACGACTCGAAGAAGTCGGGCGGTTTCACCTGTTCACACCTCCGTTTCGGCGACGACCCGATCCGTTCGACCTATCTGGTGAATACCCCCAATTTCGTGGCGTGCCACGTACAGGCCTATTTAAGGATGTATGATGTCACGCGCGGACTCCGCCCGAACGGCACATTCCTTCTCAACACCATATGGAACGGGGAAGAGCTGGAAAAGAACCTGCCCAACAAGATCAAACGGTATTTTGCGAAGAAGAATATCACGGTTTTCTATATGAACGCCACCAAGATTGCGGAAGAGATTGGTCTGGGCAACCGCACCAATACCATTCTCCAGTCGGCATTCTTCCGTATCACCAAAGTCATCCCCGTAGACCTGGCGATCGAACAGATGAAAAAGTTCATCGTGAAATCGTACGGAAACAAGGGAGAAGATATCGTCAACAAGAATTATGCGGCTGTCGACCAGGGCGGGGCTTACAGCCAATTGACCGTCAAACCGGAATGGGCCAACCTCCCCGACGAAGCCGGTAGCGACAGGAAAGAGACGCCGGCGTTTATTGAAAACGTAGTAAACGTCATCAATGCGCAGGATGGCGATCTGTTGCCCGTCTCTACCTTTACGGGGATTGAAGACGGGACATGGCAGCAGGGGACGGCCAAATACGAAAAACGCGGCGTCGCCTCACATGTGCCTGCCTGGGAGCCGGCCAATTGCATCCAGTGTAACAAGTGCGCCTATGTGTGTCCCCACGCCTCTATCCGTCCGTTTGTATTGGATCAGGCCGAACAGGGAAAGGCGCCGTTCAATAAGACGTTGAAGGCGATCGGCAAACAGTTTGACGGCATGACATTCCGCATTCAGGTCTCCGTATTGGACTGCCTGGGTTGCGGCAACTGTGTGGATGTATGTCCGGGCAACAAGCAGGGTAAGGCGCTGAAAATGGCCACCCTCGAAAGCCAGATGCAGGAAGTTCCCGGCTGGGAGTATTGCGCCGGTGAAGTGAAGAGCAAACAACATCTGGTAAATGTGCAGGCCAATGTGAAAAATTCGCAATTTGCCACGCCGCTGTTTGAGTTCTCAGGCGCCTGCTCCGGTTGCGGTGAAACGCCTTATGTAAAACTCCTTACCCAACTGTTTGGCGAACGCCAGATGATTGCGAACGCGACGGGATGTTCTTCCATCTATTCCGGTTCGGTACCTTCTACCCCCTATACGGTAGCGGAAAACGGTCACGGGCCGGCTTGGGGTAACTCCCTGTTTGAAGATTTCGCAGAATACGGTATGGGGATGAACCTGGCCGTCGACACGATGCGCGAACGCTTAGTCAAACTGATGAAGCAGGCGATCGAAAAGGAGTGTCCCGCCGAAAGCAAAGAACTTTTCGAAGAGTGGATGGCCAACCGCAACGATACCGCCAAGACCATCGAACTGGAAGCCCGGATCACCCCGCTTGTAACGGCCAATGCCGGCGCCTGCGAGATATGCGCCGAGATCGCTTCGTTAAGCAAATTCCTGATCAAAAAATCGCAATGGATCATTGGCGGCGACGGGGCGTCGTACGATATCGGATTCGGCGGGCTGGATCATGTATTGGCGTCGGGACGCGATGTCAACGTGCTGGTTCTCGATACGGAAGTGTATTCCAATACCGGCGGTCAATCGTCAAAAGCGACACCCGTCGGCGCGATCGCCAAATTTGCCGCTTCGGGTAAGCGTATCCGTAAGAAAGACCTTGGGCTGATCGCCTCTACATACGGCTATGTATACGTCGCACAGATTGCCATGGGCGCAGACCAGGCACAGACACTGAAAGCAATCCGCGAAGCGGAAGCCTACAACGGGCCGTCTATCGTCATCGCCTATGCGCCCTGTATCGCTCACGGCCTGAGGGCGGGCATGGGCAAAAGCCAACAGGAAGAGGCGGATGCCGTAGCCTGTGGATATTGGCACCTGTGGCGTTACAACCCGGCGTTGGAAACCGAAGGACAAAATCCGTTCACGCTGGACAGCAAAGAACCGGACTGGGATAAATTCGAGGGCTTCCTCAAAGGTGAGGTGCGTTATTCGTCCGTATTGAAACAATACCCCGGCGAAGCCGCCGAACTGTTTGCCGCCGCCAAAGAGAATGCGCGGTGGAGGTACAACAACTACAAACGTTTAGCGAAACAGCAATGGGGCATCGCACAGGACTAATAATGCTTATGATCACGCTTCTTGGCGCATGCAATGGAGGTACAAAGATCGTTTATCCGGTAACGGAGAAAGATCAAACGGTCGAGATGTACTTCGGAACGGAAGTGGCCGACCCTTATCGCTGGCTTGAAAACGACACATCCCAGGCCACCATGGCCTGGGTGGAAGCCGAGAACGACGTCACGTCGGCCTATTTGTCGGGAATCCCTTTTCGTGACAACCTCAAACGGCGGTTGACCGACCTGACGGATTATGAGAAGGTAGGAATACCCCATAAGAAAAACGGCAAGTACTATTTCTTCAAAAACAACGGGTTGCAAAACCAGAGCGTCCTCTATGTACGGGAGACGCTCGACGGCGAAGCGAGCGTATTGCTTGATCCGAACACCCTGTCGGAAGACGGGACTGTCGCGCTCGCCGGCTACTCCTTTTCCAACAACGGCAAGTATTTCGCCTATTCCATCTCGCGGAGCGGGTCGGACTGGAATGAGATCTTTGTTATCGACCTGGCAACAGGCAAACAGATGCCGGATCATATCCTCTGGTCTAAATTCAGCGGTGCATCATGGGAAGGCGACGGCTTTTATTACAGCGCATACGATGCTCCAACAGCCGGAAAAGAGTATTCCGTCATGAACGAAAACCATACGATTTACTACCACAAAGTGGGCGAACCGCAGTCAAGCGACCGGTTGGCTTACCAAAACCCGAAAGAGCCGAAACGGTTCTATTACTCGGATGTGAGTAGCGACGAACGTCTTCTGTTTATCTTCGAGGCGGGAGCCGGAAGCGGGAACAACCTGTTCATGAAAGAGTTGAAAAAGGCCAATGCCCCCGTTGTCCGGTTAACGGACGATTTCGAATACATCTACAATCCCATCGAAACCATAGGCAATAAGATCTATATCCAGACCAATTACGGAGCGCCCAGATTCCGTATCATGGTGGCCGATACCGCTTCTCCTGAGATTGAAAACTGGACGGAACTGATTCCCGAATCGGAATCCGTCCTGTCGGGTGCGACAGTGATCGGGGGGAAATTTATCCTGACCTATGAGAAAGATGCGTCCCATCATGCCTACGTCTATACCCTGGAAGGGGAGAAGAAGCATGAAATTGCGTTACCTACTTTAGGTTCTGTTGGTTTTAGCGGCGATAAAGACGATAAAGAGACATTTTATGTCTTTACCTCGTTCACCTTTCCCCCTACCATTTACAGCTACGATATAGACGCCAATCAGTCGACGCTCTATATGGCGCCAAAAGTGGCTTTCAACCCGGAAGAATATACGACGGAGCAGGTCTTCTACCCAAGCAGGGACGGCACGAAAATTCCCATGTTCCTGACCTATAAGAAAGGGTTGAAGAAAGATGGGAACAATCCGGTTCTCCTTTACGGATACGGCGGTTTTAATATCAGCCTGAGTCCGTCATTCTCGACCAACCGGCTGGTTTTTCTCGAAAACGGAGGTATCTATGCACAGGCCAACCTGCGCGGAGGATGCGAATATGGCGAAGAATGGCATCAAGCGGGAACCAAGATGAATAAGCAACATGTATTCGACGACTTTATTGCCGCCGCCGAATACCTGATCGGCGAGCGGTATACAAACAGGAACAGGTTGGCCATCAATGGCGGTTCGAATGGCGGACTGCTGGTCGGAGCGGTGGTGAACCAACGTCCCGAGCTGTTTCGCGTCGCCGTGCCTGCCGTAGGGGTCATGGATATGCTGCGGTATCATACGTTCACGATCGGCTGGAATTGGGCAAGCGATTACGGGACAAGCGAAGACAGCCGGGAGATGTTTGAATACCTTCATGCCTATTCCCCGTTGCATACGATACGGAACGACGGAACGCCCTACCCTGCCATCCTGGTCACAACAGCCGATCATGACGACCGCGTAGTTCCCGCCCATTCGTTTAAATATGCTGCAACCTTACAGGCGTCCGACACCGGCAATGCGCCGAAACTGATCCGTATCGAAACAAAGGCGGGACATGGCGCAGGTAAACCCATCAGCAAAGTATTGGACGAATATGCGGATATATTTGCTTTTATCATGTACAATCTTGGAATGAGAATGACGCTTGAATAAATAAACAGTAGGTCTCTATGAAAAAAATCTCTATCGTTATTCCGGCATACAATGAAGAAGGAAATATCCGGGTGATCGCCGAGGTCATCACGGATATATTCCAACCGTTGGCGTATGAGTACGAACTTATTTTTGTGAACGACGGCAGCGTGGACCATACGCCGGATATCCTGCTTGAGCTGTCGCAAAAGGACAGGCATATCTATTACATCGAGTTGTCGCGAAACTTCGGACATCAATCCGCGCTAAAAGCCGGCATGGATTGTGCGCGGGGCGATTGTGTGATTACGATGGATTGCGACATGCAGCATCCGCCCTGCTTGATCAATGAGATGTTGGCAAAATGGGAAGAGGGGTATGACGTGGTGTATACCCGCAGGTTGGAAGATCAACGAATTCCCTATTTTAAACGGATAACGTCGCGCGCTTTTTACAGGTTCCGCAATAAGATATCCGATATCGAACTGGAAGAGGGAACGGCCGATTTCCGGTTGGTAGACCGCCGCGTGGCACAGGTCGTTTCTTCGCTGACCGAAAGCGACCTGTTTATACGCGGGATAATCAAATGGGTCGGCTTTAAGCAATATGCCATCGCGTATGAACCCGGCGAACGTTTCTCGGGGACGACGAAATACACGGCGAAAAGCATGTTCAACCTGGCGCTGAAAGGGATCACGTCGTTCAGTGTTTCGCCTCTGTATATTGCCATGTATATCGGATTCGCCATGTCGGTACTGTCATCGCTTTACCTGCCTTATGTCCTTTATTCGTACTTCACGGGTGATACCATTTCCGGTTGGTCGTCGATTATGCTGACGGTTGTTTTCTTCGGAGGAATACAATTGATGATACTTGGTATTCTGGGTATCTATCTGGGGCGGCTATTCATTCAATCGAAAAACAGACCCAATTATATCATCAAAGAAACCAATTTGTCATGATCCTGTTAAGTTTTGATATTGAAGAATTTGATACGCCGGCGGAGTATGGTGTGACGCTTTCCGTAGAGGAGCAGATGCGTTTGTCTGTCGAAGGCGTCGAACGGCTTCTGGCCATCCTCAAAAAGCATGACGTTCCGGCCACCTTTTTCTGTACGGCCAATTTTGCCTTACGCGCTCCCGCTATCCTGCTTGAGATGAAGAAAAGGGGGTATGAAATCGCTTCGCACGGATACAACCATAGCTCGTTCAGCCCTGAGGATCTGAAAAAGTCAAAAGAGGTGCTGGAAAGGCTGACAGGGCTTCCCGTCACAGGATACCGCATGGCAAGGATGATGCCGGTGAGTGATGCAGAGGTGGAGAGGGCGGGGTACAGGTACAACTCGTCGTTGAATCCCGCTTTTGTGCCGGGACGGTATTATAACCTGAACAAGCCGCGCCGGTGGTTTTATACCGGAAAGGTGTTGCAGATTCCGGCTTCGGTGACGCCCTGTGTCCGATTTCCCCTTTTCTGGCTGTCGTTTCACCATCTGCCGTTCCCTGTATACCGCTTCCTGGCTCTCCGGACGCTGAAACATGACGGATACCTGAACCTGTATTTCCATCCCTGGGAGTTTATAGAGTTGGGGAAGATGAAAGAGTTGAAACTCCCGTTCCTGATCACGAACCAATCGGGGCGGAAGATGATCAAACGGTTGGATGCGTTTATCGCCTGTTTTAAGCAAAGAGGGGAGCGTTTCGGCACATTCTCGTCATTCATCGAAGAGATTGTTGAGCATAAATGCGTTTAAATCCCTACATTTGTCCTGTTAATATAGTAATGGAATGGTTAGACGGTTTGATTTTTTGGTCATTGGTTCCGGCATTGCCGGTATGAGTTTTGCCCTCAAGGTGGCGAATAAAGGAAAGGTGGCGCTTATTGCCAAAACAAATCTGGAGGAAGCCAACACCTATTTTGCGCAGGGAGGGATCGCTTCGGTAACCAACCTGATTTCGGACAACTTTGAGAAACATATCGAAGACACCATGATTGCCGGCGACTGGTTGAGCGACCGTACGGCGGTAGAGATGGTGGTGCGGAATGCGCCCCGCCAGATCAATGAGTTGATCAGTTGGGGGGTTGACTTCGATAAGGACGAGAAAGGAAACTTCGATCTCCACCGCGAAGGCGGGCACTCCGAATTTCGAATACTCCATCACAAGGACAGCACCGGCGCAGAGATACAGGACAGCCTGATCAGGGCGGTTAAAAGGCATCCCGATATTGAGGTCTTCGAGAATCACTTTGCCATCGAGATCCTCACCCAACACCATCTGGGCGTAACCGTTACCCGCCAGACGCCGGACATCGCCTGCTACGGCGCATACATCATGGACTTGAAAACGGGCGGGATTGATACCTTCCTGTCGAAGGTGACATTGATGGCAACCGGAGGGATCGGCGCCGTGTACCAGACGACAACCAATCCGTTAGTAGCGACAGGCGATGGGATTGCCATGGTATACCGTGCAAAAGGTACGGTAAAAGATATGGAGTTTATACAGTTCCATCCCACCGCGTTGTATCACGAAGGAGACCGCCCCTCTTTCCTGATCACGGAAGCTATGCGCGGATACGGCGGCGTACTGAGGACGAAGGATGGACAAGAGTTCATGCAGAAATATGACAGGCGGTTGTCTCTGGCTCCGCGCGATATTGTCGCCCGCGCCATTGATAACGAGATGAAAATGCGCGGAGACGATTACGTCTGCCTCGACGTCACACATAAAGACCCGGAAGAGACAAAGAGGCATTTCCCCAATATTTACAGAAAATGCCTTGATATAGGGATCGACATAACGACGGATTATATTCCCGTGGCGCCGGCGGCTCATTATCTGTGCGGCGGAATACTGGTCGACAGGAATGCACGTTCATCAATCAACCGGTTATATGCCGTAGGGGAATGTTCCTGCACCGGGCTGCACGGCGGTAACCGCCTGGCTTCGAACTCACTGATCGAAGCGGTCGTTTATGCCGATGCTGCCGCCAAACACAGTATTCCGCTTATCGGTAAACTGACGTATCAGGAAGATATCCCGGCATGGAACGATGCCGGAGTACGGGCGTCGGAAGAGATGGTGCTGATTACGCAAAGCGCAAAAGAGGTGGGGCAGATCATGAGCACGTATGTGGGTATCGTACGCTCCGATCTCCGTTTAAAACGCGCCTGGGAACGGTTGGATATCAACTACGAAGAGACGGAAGACTTGTTCAAACGCTCTGTCGCATCCAAGGATATTTGCGAACTCCGTAATATGATTAATGTCGGTTATCTGATTATGCGTCAGGCTATCGACAGGAAAGAAAGCCGCGGACTGCATTACACGCTGGATTATCCTCCTTCCGGCGGCAAATAAGACGCCACTGTTCAGAGCATCCGCTTGTCTATACCGAACTTCTCTTCGGCATGGCATTTCCCTTTAGGCTCGACGTGTACGATAATGTCGTACACCCGCTCAACGGAATCCTTTATGCTTTTCTCTACCTCTTCGGCAAGGCTGTGCGCCTCGTTGAGCGTCATATTCCCGTCCACTTCGATATCAAGCGCAATCATGTACAGGCTCCCTATAGGCCGCGATCTCACACGGTGCGGATTGCTCACTTCCGGTATCCTGTCGACGGCCTCGAATATCTTTGCATAGATCGAGACATCTTTTACCCCATCCATCAACTCCACATTGGCTTCTATAAAAATAGTGACGGACGACTTGATGATGAAAAGGCTTATGACCAATCCGGTGACCGAATCCAGTATGGGAAGTTTAAGTATAAACGTAAAGAATAACCCCAACAATACGCCGACCGATATGATCACATCGTTTCGCATGTTTTTGGCGTTGGCAATCAACATCGAACTGTGTATCTTCTTTCCCTGACGGGATTGGTAAAGCGCCAGCCCCAGCTTGCCGATAATGGAAAAGACTGTGACATAGAGGGCAATCGTACCGGGCATCTCTTTCTCTGCGGTGGAGAAAATACGTTGTACCGACGATATCAGCATCTGGATACCGGCATAAAAGATCATCAACGAAAGGATTTTGGTCGCGATACTTTCCGCCTTTTCATAACCGAATACATATTTCCGGCTGGGCGGACGGTTGATAACACGGGCGGTGAAAATCATGACGATTGATATAATGACATCTGTTGCCGAATCAATCCCATCTCCCAATACAGCTAAACTCCCCGATACCAACCCGATGACTATTTTAGCCACCGACAATACCGTATTACCAATCGTACTTATCCATGATGTTCTAATCAGTATACTGTCTCTTGAAACAAAAGTCTCCATTTTTGAACGGATTGGAGACGGGTCAGAATAATTTGGCGGGGTATTCCCCTGCGTCCACCAACGCCTGTATTTTATCCACCACTCCCTGCCGGTCGGCGGCATACGTTACGCCAAACCACTTGGATGTCGTATCCAATACTTTTACCCGCGCAATATTTTTGGTGATTAGTTCATTCACCATTAATGGGATAAAGTATTCGCTTTTCAGGTTCGCCATGTTGTTTTCCAGAAACTGGACAAAAAAGTCTTCCGAATAGGTGAAATAATCAGGGGTGAAGCCCCACATATTCATTGATACCGGCGTGTTTTCCTGTAAAACAATCGTCTCTCCCTTTTCGTCGACAAACCGGATTTCTCCGTCTATGCGTTCAATCGCCGTACGTTCAACAACCCCCGTCAGGAAATTCTCCGCATTTGTTTCGCACACGCCACGCGCTACCGCACCGCTTTCGCTCAATGTATTGCCGACTCGATAGCCGACCATACAGTAATCATTCTGCTTGCCATACATTCCAGCCAGCTGTTTCCCTAAGACGGCAAAACTGTCGCGTCCATAAAAATCATCGGCATTGATAACGGCAAAAGGTTCGTGAATAACCTTTTTGCCCATCAGAACGGCATGGTTCGTCCCCCAAGGCTTCTCACGTCCGCAGGGAACGGTAAAACCATCAGGCAGGTAATCCAACTCCTGAAATACGACTTCCACCGGGATATGGTTCTCATATTTGGATATGATTTTTGTACGGAAATCTTCTTCAAAATAGGTACGAATAACAAAAACTAACTTGCCGAATCCGCCACGGATCGCATCGAAAATGGAGTAATCCATAATTGTTTCGCCATTAGGACCCAGTCCGTCCAACTGTTTTAAGCCCCCATAACGGCTACCCATACCGGCAGCCAGTACAAATAAAGTAGGTTTCATATGACTAATAATTTACAATAAATTCATTGTTCCGTTTTGTGGCAAAGATAATAAACAAAAAGAAGAAGTCGCCTGTTTTTTGTTTATTACAGGAAAAAGATGTTTCTTTGAAAGATAAAAAACATAACTGTATAAGCCATGAGAAAACAATTAACCCTTTGTGTTATAACCATGATTGTGCTGGCGGGCTGCACGAAAAAAGAGGCCGTATCTTTAGTACATCTTCGCTGTGAGAATTTGGTAAATCCGGTTGGTATTGATTGTACATCGCCGGTTTTGAGTTGGGAACTGTCTTCGGACGAGCGGGATGTCCGGCAGGTGGCATACCGTATTCTTGTTGCCTCATCGTTGGAAAAGTTACAGGCAGAGGAAGGCGATTTGTGGGATTCGAAGCAGGTTCAATCGGATCGTTCCATACAGGTGGCATACGCCGGAAATACGTTAAGCAGCCGTGCGTCGTGTTATTGGAAAGTACAGGCGACGACCAACAAGGGGATAACGGCATGGAGCAAACCGGCACGTTGGACAATGGGGTTGCTGGATCCGTCGGACTGGGAAGCGAAATGGACAGGCTTGGACAGGAGTTTCCCCGATGATGTGCTGGAAGGGAAGACACGGCTGTCGTCCCGTTACTTCCGGAAAGTGTTTAATCTGGAGAACAGGAAAATAGAAAAAGCGACACTGTATATATCCGGCCTGGGTTTTTACGAAGCGTATATCAATGCCAAACGGATCGGCAACCAGGAACTGTCCCCAACGCCTACGGATTATTCCAAAGTCGTCAAATACAATACCTTTGATGTGACCGGTCTGCTTTCAAAAGGAGATAATGCGATCGGCGTTACGTTGGGTAACGGGCGTTTCTTCTCCATGCGGATTCACGAAGTTCGCCATTTCGGCTATCCGAAAATGATTCTTCAATTGGAAGTGGACTATGCCGGCGGAGGAAGGACAGTTGTCGTAAGCGACGATACGTGGAAGGTGACGGTCGACGGGCCTATCCGTACAAATAACGAATTTGACGGCGAAGAATATGACGCCAGGAAAGAGATGCCGGGTTGGGATACGGCCGGCTTTGACGATACCGGATGGCTGCAGGCTGAAACAGTCGCTTCTCCCGGAGGACGATTGGAGGCTCAACTGAACCGCAACATCAAAGTGATGGAGACGATACGCCCTGTGGCGGTCAATGAACCCAAACCGGGCCTCTTTATCCTTGACATGGGGCAGAATATGGTGGGCTGGCTCAGGATGAAAGTAAAAGGAGAAGAGGGCGATCAGGTGCAGTTGCGTTTCGCCGAAACGCTGAAAGAGGACGGCATGCTGTATACAGACAATCTGCGCAGCGCATCGGCGACCGATAAATATACGCTGAAAAGTAAACAGGTGGAGACGTGGGAACCGTCGTTCACGTACCATGGTTTCCGTTATGTGGAGATTACCGGTTTTCCGGGAAAACCATCCCTCGACAACTTTGAAGGACAAGTCGTCTATGATGAGATGGAGGTGACCGGCGAGTTCGAAACGTCCGATCCGACGATTAATCAGGTGTACAAAAATGCCTGCTGGGGTACACGGGGCAATTATCGCGGGATGCCGACCGATTGTCCGCAGCGCGACGAACGCATGGGCTGGCTGGGTGATCGCGCCGTCGGTTCACACGGGGAAAGTTTCATGTTTGATGTGCATAACTTGTATGTGAAATGGCTGAACGATATTGAACAGGCTCAGCGTGAAGATGGGAGCATTCCTGATGTTGCACCCAATTATTGGAGCGTATATTCGGATAATATGACATGGCCGGCCGCTTACCCGATCATTGCCAATATGCTGTACGAACAATACGGGGATAAAGAACCGATTGCCGCCCATTATGATTCGATGAAGAAATGGATGGAGTATATGCGCGAAAGATATATGGTCGACCATATCATGACCAAAGATACGTATGGGGACTGGTGCATGCCTCCCGAATCGCCGGAACTGATCCATTCACAAGACCCTTCCCGTAAGACGGATGCAGCCGTCTTGGGGACGACCTACTATTTCCGTATGCTGTATCTTCTGGAGCGTTTTGCCCGTTTGCTGGATAAGCCGGACGACGCCGGGTATTTCGCCCGCCAAGCGCAGGTCGTCAAGGAGGCGTATAATGCGAAATACCTTAACAGGGAGACCGCCCAATACAGCAATAATACGGTGACGGCAAATCTTTTGTCTTTGTGCTACGGCATGGTTCCTGATGAATACAGGGAGGCTGTGTTTAACAATATTGTAGAGAAGACGACAGGCGAGTTCAAGAACCACGTGAGCACCGGTCTGGTTGGCGTTCAATGGCTGATGCGCGGCTTGTCCGACTACGGGCGTCCCGACCTTGCCCTCCGGATTGCGACCAACAGGGATTATCCCAGTTGGGGCTATATGATTGAAAAAAATGCGACGACCATATGGGAATTGTGGAACGGGAATACGGCCGACCCTTCTATGAATTCAGCGAACCATGTGATGTTGCTGGGTGACCTGGTCGTCTGGTTTTATGAATATCTGGCAGGGATACGGAATATGCCCGGAAGCGTTGGTTTTAAAGAGATCGTGATGAAGCCTTATCCTTTGGAAGGCCTTGATTATGTGAAGGCGTCGTTCCATTCGGTTCATGGGCTGATCAAAAGCGCATGGAAAAAGGAGAAGGGCGTTTTCCATTGGGATATGACGATACCCGGCAATACCTCAGCCACCGTATATGTCCCGTGCGGCAAGGGGATAACGGAGGAGGAGAAGGAGGCTTTCGTGAAGGACGGCGCCCGCTTCATCGAAACGAAAGACAATTATGCCGCCTTTAAAGTACCGTCAGGCGTTTACCATCTGAAAGTGACCTATTAATCGAAGAAAAGCCCGCTAAGGGTGGCATTGATACCGCGCACCATATTGATACGTATGCGTACGGGTTCGTGCAGCGTGAATGTCACATATTTTCCCTGTTGATAGTTGCGCACCATTTGCACGGGCATCAGTAGCCGCTTGCTGTCAAGGGCGAAGACTTCGATTGCCGAACGCCGGTTTTGTTCGTCCCAATCCACAAAGTAGAGGGAGACGTTGTATTCCTGTGCGGGTTTGGAGGCAATATCGACGGTCATGGTCTGGAGACAGGCGTTGGGGTCGTTGGTGTGTATCGCCCCGATGTTGCGCAGCGCATCGCCGGTATCGGACCGGAGCGCCCTTGCGTCGTCGACGGCGGTAGCCCAGTGGATGTTAGCCTCTTTGTTGAAACGGATATTCTCGACAAAGGCGGGCAACGTCATGCGATGTTGCAGACTGTCGTAATTCAGCAGCACGTAGCCTTTGCTTCCGTAGACGCCTTTCCAGTTGCCCTGTGTGGACGCGTCTTCCGTCGCCGGCGTTTCGCCGTAATCGTAAACGAGCGGTTCGATAGGCGAGGAGGGCATTGTTCCTTCGTAACTGACGTTGATTTTGTATGTCCCCGCTTCAAACCCGTCATAATAGAGGTGGGTTTCGTCTTCCGAGGAGATTTCCCTTTCTCCGCTTTGTTTTCCGGTGAAAACGACCCGTGTGATGTTACGTCCGGTTTTGGGGATGGCAATGGAGGCGACGGTTCCTTTCGGCGCCGTCAGTTCGCCTTTGCCGCTTGTGGCGTCGAAGGAGGCGGCGATCACGCCGTGCAAAGTGGGCGTAGCGCCTTTTACCCAGGTAATTTTATCCGAGAGATGTGGTTTGAAGACGAAAGAGGCGAATCCGGGGGTAAGCGGACGGATGCCGAGGATTTCCTCGCTGAGCCATTTGGTGATGCCGGCGCTCCAGGGATGTGTCAGGCTGGTGTAGCCGCACTGGTTGTTGACGGGGGCGTCGTTGGGTTGGGAGATACGGTTCCACGAGGGGCGGAATACTTCAAAGAAGGTGGTTGCGCCGTAGCGTAATTGCCCGCCCCAGCAGTCGTCGGCAGTGGTGAGCGCTTCGGCGTGTCGCTTCATGCGCGCCATTGCTTGCAGGATGAAGTATTGATTGAAGGGAGAATAGGAGACGCGTTGCAGCCGGTCGGCGAAAGCGTGTTGCCGGAGCGCTTCCTCTTCCTGCGCTGTGGGGAATCCGGCGTGGATGGCTTCGGCTGCCGAATGTATACCCAGATCGTTTGTCCATACGGGATTGCTGCGCAAAGCCGCTATTTTTTCGTCGGCATAACGCCGGTATGTATCTGCCAACCGGCTATATGTTGTCCGTTCGAGCATATCGGCAAACCGGTTCCATGTATGGATACAAAGCATCCGGTAAACGTTCTGCGACTCCGGGCAGTCGGGATATTCGAATCCTGCTCCGAGGCGTTCGTCCCATCCGTTGAAATTCAAATTCGGGAGGTTGTCGAAATGCGTGTAAGCCACGTCGGCTTTGTCGCAGGCGTTGTCTATCATCTCGTCCAGCAGGGCGTTGTCACCGGTGTAATAGTAGTAATCCATCAGGCTAAGCATCCAGTAGAGGGAGTAGGATGCGATACCGTTGAAGAGCTTTGCGGTGTTACGGAGATTGGTTTTCACGAAATCGTAGTTTCCGAACGCCACCATCGAAGCCGCCTGCGAGGGATACGCGTCGCCCGTCCACGAATGCCGGTCGCTGCGTTCCATGAGGATAGCGCCGAAATAGTCGTACAGGAGATTCAGTTTGACGTCGTAAGCGCCGGTGTACCACATCCTCGTAAAGAGCGTGTCGCTACAGTCGAAACTGCCGTCGTAGTTCACCGGTTTGGTTTGACACACAAGACGGATGTTGGAGATATCCGCCTCGCAGGAAAGTTCCCTGACATGTATCCATGCAAAGCGGACGCCTTCGTAGAGTTCCCGGTTGAGTTCGAGGCGGTAAGTGTTGCCGTGCCTTACGGGACGGGCTGTTTTGTGAGGATGTTCGGCGCCGATATTGAAAATGGCGGGTTCGTTATACTCGCTGATGCTCATTTCAATGTCACCGTCCAGATTCTCGGAATCGAATTCGAACCATGCGGCGCTCACCCGCCCGAAATCGAACATCAGGTTGCAGTTGCCTTTTACCCTGACGGCGGCAGGGTTTTTTATTTTCACATTGTCCTCGTTGTCCGACCAAACGGCGACCGGCTTGAGGGTGTATATCTCCAAACTGTCCGTTGCCTGCGGATTTTTCCACCGGAACGATACCAGAGGATCGGGAGAACAGGCGACCGCCTTTCCCGAAAACGAACCGCTCACCGGCCTGTACGGCTCATTGATGGTTATGCTGTTTTGTTTACAGCCGGACAGGGAGCAGGTGATTATACCTGCAAAAAGCAATGATGATAAGGAAGATATTTTCATATGAATAATAGAATAAAAAGGGTATAATACATACAGCTGCAAAGTTATTGTTTTCTTTCGAACTCACGTTACTATTATGTGGTATTGTTTTGTTCCTGATGAACTACCTCTTTGCTCCTGATGAACTACCTGTTTGTTCCTGATGAACTAAGTCGTTGTTCCAAAGGTATTGATCGTTCGCCATATGGCGGTCAATCGTTCGCCAATTGGAGGTCAGTTGTTCGCCAGTTGGCGGTCAATCGTTCGCCAATTGGCGAACGATCAATAGGTGCAGACCAATCAGGTAGTTGTTCCGGATAAAAAGGGTAGTTCTTCCTGAAGAAAAGGTTAGTTCTTTTAGACGAAAAGCACACCTTGTTTAATCCTGATTCCGGCTGTTCACTATTTAAAAACTATTTTGTATCTTTGCCGCAGATTTGGTGTTTCTTTCCGGTATCCGCCGGAAAGGGATGAAAAGGGAATCAGGTGAGAATCCTGAACAGACCCGCTGCTGTAAGCTCCACCAACATCTTTGAACAATACTCACATCCACTGTTCCGAAGAGGAATGGGAAGGGCGATTCAAAGAGGAGTAAGTCAGAAGACCTGCCAGATAAATGAGGTTTAAAGCTTTCGAGGAATAGAGCTTGAGACAAACAA
>JAISQD010000170.1 GCA_031274415.1 Tannerellaceae bacterium
TTGATGAAGCGGGCGGCATCGAACAGGTGGGAGATGACGATCGGTGAGTTTAAGTCGTCGTTCATCGCTTCGTAGCATTTCCCGCGGATACTCGTTATGTCGACGGAAGAGGTGTCGGATGTGTTGAGTTTTTGCAGGTGGGCGTATGCTTCCGTGAGGCGGGATAATCCTTTTTCGGAGGCTTGCAACGCTTCGTTGCTGAAATCCACCGTGCTGCGGTAATGTGCCTGCAGGATAAAGAAACGGATCGTCATAGCGGAATAGGGCTGGTGTAAAAGGGGGTGGTTGCCGGTGAAGAACTCTTCGAGGTTAATGAAGTTACCGAGCGATTTACCCATCTTCTGCCCATTAACAGTAATCATATTGTTATGCATCCAATAGCGAACCATCTCATCCCCTCCTGAGGCGACTGCCTGTGCAATCTCACATTCGTGGTGGGGGAAGATCAGATCCATGCCTCCGCCGTGAATATCGAAATGTTTCCCCAGGTATTTCTTACCCATCGCCGTACATTCGCAGTGCCATCCGGGAAAGCCGTCGCTCCACGGGGACGGCCAACGCATGATGTGCTCCTCCTGTGCTTTCTTCCACAGGGCGAAATCTACGGGATTGCGCTTCTCTTCCTGACCGTCCAGTTCACGCGTCGTGTTCAGCATATCTTCCACATGGCGGTGGGAGAGGATGCCATATTGATGGTGCGTATTGTATTTCTCCACGTCAAAGTAGACAGATCCGTTGCTTTCGTAGGCATACCCGTTGTCGTAGATCTCTTTGACCAGCTCGATCTGTTCGATGATATGCCCCGAAGCGTGCGGCTCTATGCTGGGGGGAAGCACATTGAGCGCCTCCATCGCCTTGCGGTAGCGGTTCAGGTAAAACTGGACGACTTCCATCGGTTCCAACTGTTCGAGACGGGCTTTTTTGGCAATCTTGTCTTCCCCGGCGTCCGCATCATGTTCCAGGTGTCCTACATCCGTGATGTTGCGTACATAGCGTACCTTGTATCCCAGGTGTAGGAGGTAGCGGAAGAGCAGGTCGAATGTGATTGCCGGACGGGCATGTCCCAGGTGTGCATCCCCATACACCGTAGGGCCGCATACATACATTCCGACATGAGGTTCGTGCATGGGGATGAACGGTTCCTTTTTTCTTGTCAGCGTGTTGTAGATGCTTAATGGATGTTCCATACTTTTAATGCGTTAAAGAGGGGTCGTTTAAAAATTGATGTTGATGCCAGCCATGACGTTAAAGCCCTGTAAAGGGTATCCATACAGTACTTCATACTTCTGGAACAGCAGGTTGTTGAGTTTTAGATAGGCGCCGAACGTATCGTTGAAACGGTACGAGCCGGTGAGGTTCAGTTCATGGATGTTTTTCATCTTATAAAGATACACTTCGCGTCCGCCGGCTAAATAGTAGTCCAGATTGACGGATACTTTGTCAACCGGTTTAACAAGAACGCCTGTCGTTATCTCCATTTTCGGCCGTCCTTGGGCTTTTAAAAGATCGGAAGTGAGGTTAAGCGACTTGTTCTTCCTGATACTCCAGTTGTTGTAGACGCCTTTTAACGTCACTTCGATCCATTGATAAGCGTATGTCATTTCCAGGCCTCCCCGTATAAGCGTAGCGTTTAATTGCAACACATCTATAGCGTTTTTGAAATCGCTGGGGGAATAGGTGGAGGGAGGGAGAAAGAAATGGTCGTCGTCGGTTAATTTGCATCCGGCAAAAAGGTTGAACCAGAAACCGGGAGCGATACCGCTTTTCAGTCCGACAACGGCATCGAGCCAGACGCGTGATGGTAGCACCTGTGCAACAGGGTTGACATAGCGGTTTTCCCGCGACAGGGCATACGCGCTGTTTGATGTCAGTTCGCCGCCGGCTTTGGCATACAGTACCGTCTTTGCCCCGACCGTGACGTCCGCCTCGACGTTGGGAGAGACGAACAGTTTGCTGCTGTCGCCGGTATAAAACAGGACATTCGCCCCCAATTGTATATGCCAGTTCTCGCCCTCTACGCGGTAGTAGGGCGTGATCGTCCCTTCAAGACGGTTGTCGTAGTCGGCCATTGGATCACCGGATGCAGGGCGGGGTATGGTGTAGGTAAGGTAGGCGAACTTTCCGTCGATGCCAACCCGCTGGTTTCCCTTAAAAGCGGAGCTTAGACCCAGCTTCGCTCCTAACGTATGTTCGGTAATGCCTTCATCCGCTTTGGTCAGTGCATATTTGCGGGAGAAATTGGTATAATCCAAATCCAGCAGATAGCCCACTTTGGCTCCCTCTTTGGATGAGATACCGGTAAAGGCCTGCAAGGTTTGATTGACCTGGTTGGTAGAGAAATCCAAAGAAGGGATGGCGTAGGAAGACGAAGGTATAAAAATAGGCATACCGTAATAGTTGAACGACGAATACCCGTAATGTGTCCCCAGCTTGAAGTCCGCCTTTTTAAACAGGTGCCGGAAGCGGATGCCTACCAGGTTGTCATTCAGTTTGGCTTTCACCTTCTCGGCGTCTATATAATAATAGGTATGGTTATACTTGACTGTTCCGTTTGTCGAGCGGTGGGAGAAGAAGATGTTCAGTTGGTCTTTCTCCGTATCCAGGATATGGTAGCCGGCATCGCCATTCAGGTTCAGGTACGTTCCCCCTGCGGCATTGAAATAGCCGCGGCGTTTGTTGTATGCTACGTCGGTCAGGATATTTCCCGACGGGAGGAGGGTGATCTCTTTCTGCGGGTCGACCGGCACAGCGAAGGTCGCGTAATCAATGGGCATTTTCTTTACTTCCGGCTCTTTAACGGCCGGTAACGTATTCACTTTGTTGGCGTCCCGGATAGAGGGGTCGTACTCTTTTTCCAACGTCATTTCGCGGTTCAAGTCCCTGTTCGTTTGATCTTCTTCCTGTGCGGGGAGGGTGATCGAAACGCCGAGCAGCAGGATTGCGCAAATCGCTTTTATGTTGTATCTTGTTTTCATCATGTTCATTATTTCTTTAGTTTACCCAGTCTGTTTTCTATCATAGCGGCTATATCGTCGCTGCCTTTGTAGTTTTTCTGTAAATTGGCGAGGTATTGGCGTGCCTGGAAATCATCCCCCTGACGGATATAGATATCAGCCAACAAAATAAATCCGCGTGCCAGCCAATATTGGTGGGGCGTCCCGGTCTCGATGAATTTCATCAGTACCTCTTCCGCCTTTTTATCTTCATTGGTGTTGTAATACAGTTGGGCAACGAGGTATTTTGCTTCTGCGCCGTGTGCCGTACGCGTATCTTTACTGAGTTCCAGCAGGTCGGGTAACGCCCTGTTTCCCTGGCTCATGTCGATAAATGCTTTGGCCCGTATATAGTGGGCTTCGGACTTGATCTCGGGCGAAAGTTTCGTGTCTTTCAGCAGTTCTTCGGCCGCTGACAGGGCATCCTGCGATTGTCCTGTCAGCTGTGCACAGCGCATCACGCCCAGCTTCGCCGCTTCGCGGTTTTCCGCACTTTCGGAGATCTGGAGCAGGAACTTAAAGCTTTCCAGCGCCGCCGGATAGTCTTTGCCGATATACTCTATTTCGGCTTTACGGGCTAACGATTGTTCCCTGAATTTGATATCGCCGCTTTCCACGACCAAACCGAACAGGCGCTTTGCCTCATCGTATTCTTTACGGGAGAAGGCGATGCTGGCCAGGTAGTAGTTGGCATTGGCGCTGAATGCGCCTGACGGGAAGTTCTGGAGGTAGCTGACTAAGCTCTTGCGTGCGCTTTCGTTGTCGCTTCGTAAAAACAGCTTCTCTGCCGCCAGGTAGGTGAGCGAATCCTGTTCGGAGATCTCCACGCGTGTGCTTCCGTCCAACGAGTTGACGTATGTGGCGTACGACTGGATATCGTTCAAATCAATGTAGACTGACCTCAGGTCTTGCAAGGCTACACGAGCCTCTTCGCTGCCCGGATAATCGCTGATGACCCGTTTATAGACTTCGGCCGCCTTTTCGGGCTGGTTATCGTTGAAGTATAAGAGGCCTAACTGGATACCGGCTTTACGAACGAGGCTGTTTTGCGGGAATTGCCTGATCAGGGTTTCAAAGGCTTCGGCCGCCTGCGGGGTATTTTCGAGCAGGACGTATGACCGCCCTTTCTCAAAGAGGGCGTCGGGCACATACCGCGATTCGGGGTATTCGCGAATCACGCGATCCATTGTGCTGATCTTTCCCTTGTAGTCTTTTTGCAGGCCGAGCAGATACCCTTTCTGGAAGACGGCATAATCGCCGGCGGAGGGTTGTAGGGAAGCGGCGCGTGTATAATATTCTTCGGCCTGTGCAAACTGCCGGTTATAAAAGAGGCAGTCGCCAATACGGTTGTATGCATCGGTATAAGCCGGCGTGTCCTGATTCTTCTCCGTCTCAATATACTGGCGGAAATCCGTTAACGCTTCGCTGTACCGGCGCATCTTAAAATGGCTGTATCCCATGTTGTAATAGGCGAGGGCGTACATCTCGGTACTGCGTTGGCGGGTATTGTTCAGGTAGGTGCGGTAATCGGTGATCGCTTTGGCGTACTCTTCTTTACGGTAGAGGGATTCGCCGCGCCAGAAACAGGCGTCGTTACGCGCTTCGGTATCATAGGCTCCCATGTCGATGGCGCGTGTAAAAAAGTCGATGGCTTCGTCCATTTTCATGTTGGCAAAAGCTTGCGTCCCCAGCTGGAGCAGGACGCGCTGTTTGGCTTCCAGTATTTTTGCGCCCGGTTGTTTGATTTTCTCTATCGAAGTGAGCGCCGCCTGGTAATTGCGGGTCGTCAGGTAGATCTCGACTAAATAATCGTTTACCTTATCCGCATACTTGGAGTGGGGGAAGCTGTTCAGGAAGTTTTCGAATACGGCGACCGATTCGCCGAAACCGGTGAATGCCGTTTCGTGTACCAGCAGGGCGTAATTGTAGGTGGCGACCTCTTTTACCTGGTTGTCGAAAGAGCCGGTAGCCGCCGCCTCGAACGCCATCCGCGCACTGTGTTTATTCGTCTGTTTCAGATAGCATTGCCCCAAATAAAGGTAGGCGTTCTGCGTGAGCGCATCCTGTTCGCCAACGGTTTGTCCAAGAACTGTAATCGCATTGCTGTAAAGCGCTTTGTTGTAATAACAGACGCCGGCAATATACAGGTCTCCCCTCAAAGGATGATCGGTCGATGATATATATTTGCTTAACCGCTCGATGGCTTTATCCTGATTACCGAGATGATAAGAGGCGTTACCGATGATCCGGTTCAACTCACTGTTGTTCCGGCTGTCGGGATATTGGGATAGCAGCTCTTCCCCTTCGCTGACTACTTTATCGTATTTACCTTGTATAAAATAAATCTGTGTCATAAAATAGCATGATTGTTCGTGGTATGCCGGGCTTTCTTTCAGGCGGGAAAAAGCGGCCAGCGCCTCCGTATATTTCCCCGACGTATAGTCTATATAAGCCGTATAATAGGTTGCCGGCTCCCTGTATACCGTTCCGATCCGGCCGACACCGGCAAAATAATCCCTTGCCTTCTCCTTGTCGCCTGTCTGCAAAAGGGAATAAGCCAGTTGATAGCTATATTCCTCTTGTTGACCGGTATCCAGCAAATCAATATTGGCTTCGTTAAACCAGAAAATCGCTTTCTCGTATTCCTTCCGTCCAAAATGGGTAGAGCCGACTAAGAAACTTATTTCGTTTCCATGACGCGAATCGGGATAGCTCTCCAGAAACCCTTTCAGGGATTCGGGGGCATCGCTCTTTCCCTGTTTGTATATGGCATATGCCAACATATACTCCGCCTCTTGAATCAGGCTGGCATCGGTAGACTGCTGCCTGTATGTCTCTAATTTATCCATACAACCGGCATAGTTTTTTAAGACAAACAGCTCCTTACCTTCTACAAATAGCCGGTTGGGTATTTCCGCCTGATACGACCGCTGCCCGTTTGCCATATAGCTACCCAACACGAGGTAGAGCGGAACAAGTATTCTTCTCATCACATCAATTGTTTATTGAGGTTATCTCTTTTAAAGGTACAAATATAGAAAAACAGTTCCAGTATACAAGCATACCGACAGGGGTGCCTACATTTTTTTGCCGGGATACCGAAGTAGACCGGTTTTTGTCGTTAAACAATCTTTATTCGACAGTTGTCGAACAGGTGTTTGACATCTGTCGAACACCTGTTCGACCCTTGTCAAACAGCTGTTCGACAACTGTCAAATAACAAATGGATAAGGATAAAAAAAAAGATACCTCTGCATCCCTGCAAAGATTGTTCTACTCATGTTTGGAAACGCTTCCCTATTCCCTATTATGCGCGAGCGGATGTATAATAAAGAAGGAACAGATTAAAAAATAACGAAAGATGTACTATCTTTGTGCTGGAAGAGGAAACATAGAAATATGGCAATAACAATAAAGATCCGACATATAGGACCCGTAAAAGAGGCCAATATTGACCTCAACAAAATCAATGTATTGATGGGGCCGCAAAGCAGTGGTAAAAGCACCATTGCCAAAATAATCAGTTCCTGCACATGGGTTGAAAAAGATGTAGCAACAAGTCAATCTTTGGAGATGTATCAAAAGAGGGATAATTATTTTATTGACCGCCTTGAAACCTTTCATAAACTGAAAGGATATTTCAAACAAGAGGGAAGATACATTTCATACAAAAGCAATGTTATAGAAATAGAATATAGTGCAACGCATTTTTCCATTGAATGGAACGATAGATATGCCTATCAAAGAAGTAAAATATCCTATATTCCCTCTGAAAGAAATATGGTAATCTTACCCGATGTTGAAAATGTAGAATTGGGGAATACCAATATCCGTAGTTTTTTATGGGATTGGCGGGATGCGCGAAAGAATTATTTAAAATCAGAGAAAATGTCGATTCTAAATTTAGGCGTCGACTATTACTACGATGAACATTCCGGTGAAGACCATATTGCCAAAATAGACAATGGAGAAATGCTATATTTCTACTTCATTAGATGGTCCACGCGATTTGCACAATACGAATCGTCCTTTGCAGGATACCGAACATAACCATGAGATTTTTGAGGAAAAACTAAGCTTATGCAGAGAGGTATTGGGAAAAGATAGTGTTTCTGCATTAATGACCACTACTTGTTACAGTTTAGGTCGTTTTAAAGAGATTATAGATGAGTATGTTCGATTAGGTTTTAATTCTATATTTTTGAGAGCGTTAAATCCTTATGGGTTTGCAAAACGGGATAAACACAAGATTGCCTATCCTGTTTCGGACTTTATCAGTAATTATAAGGAAGCCTTAGATTATATCATTGAACTGAATTTGAAAGGAACTTTTTTCATTGAGGGTTATGCGGAATTATTGTTAACACGAATCTTAACGCCCTTTGCCACAGGCTTTGTTGATTTACAATCGCCAGCGGGAGTTGGTATTAGCGGCGTTATTTATGACTACAATGGCAATGTGTATGTTTCGGATGAAGCAAGAATGTTGGCAAGTGTCAACAATCACTACTTCAAGATGGGTCAAGCATCTGCTTGAACTTATTAAAAAAAACGACCCGAAAATCAATAATGTTTTTTGGTCGTGGATAACAAAACAGTCAATCTCAAATGAATGAATTATGAAGAATCTATCAGGGATACCACAAAACATAAGTGATGAAATATTAGGAAAAGTCACATTCAAAGGCGTGGGACTTTTCTCAAGGAAAGATTATGTCTTTGTTGCACCCAACACAACCAAATTTCCATCAGGCTATTTTGCTGTACTAACAAATATGCAAAAGCGCGAAGCAAATCAACCTATAGTTTTTGAAGTACAACAATATGCCGAATTAAATGAAGGTGATATTATTCTCATTAACCCAGACGGTTCAATTAACGTTTTGTATGAACTACATTCCACGCATAATGCAATTATGGCAACAGAACGCTGTAACCACAGGTGTATCATGTGTCCACAACCTCCGATTATGCAAGAAAGTGACAAAACAGATTTCAACCTTAAATTACTTTCATTATTTGACAAGCACACACAAGACATCGGCATAACAGGAGGAGAACCTACGCTTATCGGCGACAATCTTTTCATTCTAATTGAATATATTAAAAAACATCTACCAAAAGCATCGATTAGTTTACTATCTAACGGAGTGAAGTTTTCGGATTATAAATACACTCAAAAACTTGCATTAATTTGTCATCATGATTTACAGATTGATATCCCTTTGTTTTCTGATATAGATACGGAACATAATCGAATTGTCGGTGTAAAAACTTTTTTTAAAACGATAGAAGGACTTTATAATTTGGCTTTGTTTCGTCAAAAAATCGGGTTACGTATAGTCGTACATAAGCAAACTTATAGACGTTTACCTCAATTATCAGAGTTTATTTATCGAAACTTTCCTTTCGTCTTTCATGTAGCTTTTATGCAAATGGAAATAATTGGATTAGCCTCACAAAATATGGATGAACTTTGGATTGACCCTTACGATTATAATGCCGAATTGGAAGAAGCTGTTCTGAATCTCGCTCGTCGAAATATGAACGTTTCTATTTATAATTCTCAGCTATGTATTCTACCTGATAGCATAAAGGATTATGCCAAGCAATCCATATCCGATTGGAAGAATATTTATTTGCCTAAATGTGAGGGATGTGAAATAAAAAATGGATGTGCCGGATTCTTTGCTTCTGTAGAAAACCACCGGTACAGTAAATATATCAAATCAATAAAGTCTTCATTGTAAGATGCAATAATCTAAAGGCGGAAAGGAGGTGTTAAAGAGTGAAATTTAAGAAAGTCCTTTATTACGTGGTTTCTGTTGCTTTTTCCATTAGCGCACTTTTGTTTACGGGAAATGCAATGAAAGAAATGAGGAAAGAAACGAAAAAAGAGACACAAAAGCAACTTGTGTTAACGCAAGGTAGTGATATGTATTCCAGTAGTTTACTTGCCGATCACTATTCCCATAGTTCGCACAGATCGCATAGCTCTCACAGATCGCATTCTTCTCATAGATCGCACTATTCGAGCAGATAAAAATGCTTAGGGGTAGATAGTTAGGCTATTTACCCCTATTTGATTGCTATCCCCCTCTCCTCTTCTCTCCTCTATTCTACTCTATTCTACTCAATATAGTAAAAGATTTCTTTCGGTATAATGAAAGATGTACTATCTTTGTGCTGGAAGATGAAATATTTCAGAGAGAGGTAAGAATATGATGCGACAGGAAGAAATAGCTGTAGTTATAGAGGCGCAACGGGAGGCTTTTATGAGGCAGGATTCCGGTTTTGCGCGGGATGCGCTTGCCGGTATGCCGATAGCGGATTCGTTTGCTACCATCATAACCGGAATCCGTCGTTGCGGTAAAAGTACGCTGCTTTTGCAACTGCTTCGCCGGGATTACCAGGATGCCGTCTACCTCAATTTTGATGATATACGCCTGTCCGGTTTTGAAACGGGAGATTTCAGCCGTCTTCACAGGGAGGTGGAAAAGAGGGCTATACGAACGCTTTTCTTTGACGAAATACAGGTGGTAGAGGGTTGGGAAAAGTATGTCAACCAACTGTTGCGCGACGGGTACAAGGTGTTTATAACCGGCTCCAATGCGTCTATGCTTAGCGTTGAATTGGGTACACATCTTACCGGCAGGTATTTGCCGATGGAATTGTTTCCGTTTTCCTATTCCGAGTTCATACGGTTTAAAAGGCTTGACGACACAAAGGAAGCCGTTATGGATTACCTGACGGCAGGAGGAATACCCGAATATGTGAAAAGCGGGATACCTGTCGTGCTGAACACCCTTGTGGACGATATACTGATGAGGGATATAGCGGTCAGGCATGCGGTTCGCGACGTGGTTTCATTGCGCCAATTGACATCCTTTCTGATCACCAATATCGGCAATCTTGTCTCGGCAAACAAGTTGACAGACATGTTTGGCATAAAATCCCCCGCTACTTTCCTAGACTACTTTTCCTACCTGAAAGATGCCTATTTACTGGAATTTATTCCCCTCTTCAACCATTCGCTGAAAGTGCAGGCGCGCAATCCCAAGAAAGTATATGTAATGGATATGGGGCTGTATACCGAAAATGCCGTTTCGACAAGCGATAATA
>JAISQD010000177.1 GCA_031274415.1 Tannerellaceae bacterium
AAAAAGCGGTTACGCTCTTCTTTTTTTATTCTTATTTTAATTCTAATATATAATGTAGAGATGTATCAATGTTTGCATAAAATCAAAACACGCTTAGTGTGCAACATGCTTCAAAGCCGCATGAATACAGGGCTATCAGAGCGTGCACAAAGTGCACATCCGGTGCACATCCGGTGCACATCGTTTAAAAAGAGAGAAAAGAACTCATTTTATTAACAATTAAATTATTGAACATGAATTATTTAGAAGAAAAAGACTCAACGAGCAACGAACATGCTGTTTCAGATGGACAGCGCCCTGTCCGAGATCGCCTCCCTTATTTTATTCGTCCTCCCGTCATCCATGCACGGACATAATAGGGTTCGCTCAGGCTGCTTACGACCACGCCTTTGGATGAGCTGGCATGAACAAATTTTCCGTTTTTCAAGTAGATGCCTACGTGGTTAGGCTCTTTTTTCTTTTTATTATCCGTCCGGAAGAATACCAGATCGCCTTCACGTAATTTACTGCGTTTCACTTTTCTGCAATTTTCATTCAGTATGCCGGCTGATGTGCGCGCCAGCTTTTTATGATAGACCTCACGATAGACCGCGACGACAAACCCTGAACAGTCAACGCCCCGCAGCGTATTCCCTCCCATACGGTATGGCGTACCCAACCATTTGGAAGCTGTTGCGTATAGGTGAAGATGGTCTTCCGGCGTAATCCTGACGCCGAACCGGCGCGACAGTTCAGCGCGGGATTCAACGCCGGCAGGAGCAGAAAGGCGTCTCCTTGTCCCGCACGAAGTGGTCAGGACAAGAAGAAAAAGCAGCAGGAGAAAGGTCTGTGTACGACGGTTCATGCGGCTCGGATTACTCCATGATGACGATACGAAACCCGACGTTATATACTTTCTGGTATGCGCGGTAAGGCAGGCGGAAAGAAGAGGTGGCGCGGTGGGGACGGTCGTACCATGATCCTCCCCGGGCGACCCGTTTGTTGTTACCGGAAACAACCGTATTCCGTCCGTCCGTATCATCATACGGATAGGGTTGGTAACTTGACAGCGTCCATTCCCAGACATTCCCGTGCATATCGTACAAATCCCACGGATTACGGATATACCGCCCTACGGCTTCGGAGATGAAACCGCCGTCGTTGTATGTCGTATCGCGCGGAATCCAGTCGTCGTACCTGTTCGGATGATCGAGGATACGGGCGCTCTCGTAGAATTTATACGAGGTACAGGCGGCGAACTCTTTCAGTTTGATGTCGCCCAGATTGGCATACGGGGAGAAGTCGGCGCCCGACGCTCCGAACCAGTAGGGCGTACTGCTTCCCGAACGGCAAGCCCACTCCCATTGCGCTTCTGTGGGTAGCGTCACCTTCAATCCGGTCTTTTGGCTTAACCAGTCGCAAAAGGCCATCGCCTCTTCCCACGAGACGCGGACAACCGGCTGGTCGTCGTGGTTCATGGAATATCCCCGTCGCCCGAACTGATACCCGTGGCGGTGTTCATCCCTGCTGTCGTGTTCGGCATTGAACAGGCGGTACTGTTCGTTTGTGATTTCGAACCGTCCCATCCAGAACGGGCGGTCGATGGCCACTTTACTGCGGGGCATCTCGTCGGGCTGAAGATCGCTTCCCATCAGGAAAACGCCGGACGGTATCTTGACGAGTTCCAGCGCAACGCCATCCCCGAGGTCAATCTTTTTCTGGAAATTATCCAATCCCAATTGCGCGTTCTGCGCGGCGCTCCAATCATGATATGATGTGTTGACGGGATCGTACAACGGCCAGTTATCCAGTGCGCTTTCCCCTTTTTCAAGCGTTTTCTTTTCCGGCAAGACCGAAACGATATCCGTTTTTATTTCCGGCAACCATTCCAGGTCATCCACCGGAGCGCAGAACATGGCGCTGTATTGTTTCTTCAAGTCCCTTGAATTTTTTGTGTCCGGATAATTGCTTATGTCCGAACGCCGTCCGTGGAAGGGGGCATTCATATCAATCCAGCAGGCCAGCTTTTCAATCGCTTCCCTGTCGAGCGACACCTGATGGTGTCCCTTGGTCAACACCTGCATCAGTTCGGTCTGGTCGGCATGTACATCCATTGGAACAAGCATGTGCATATCACTTTCAATTCCCGGACGGCGGACGTAGCGGTGGAGGTTGGCATACGATACCGTAAAGTGGCCTCCATACGAGGGATCGGCGGCGCCGGCGATCTGCGAAGACCAGTCCGTGATCCATTTATCGCCTTTCAGGTAGGGCTTCCGGGCATTTCCTTCATCCTGATGGCAGGAGATGCAGTACCTGTCCAACACCGGCTGCACTTCGTGCCGGTAGCTGAAGCCGCGCGCTTTTCCGTACCATTCCCTGATGGCTTGCGGCTTCTTCCGCGAAGCCATATTCATTTGGGCGGAGGGGATCGTGTTCCTGTCTTCGTGGCAACCGATACAGGAGAGCATTTCACCGGGCATTGCCGTAAACCAGCTCCTCATCCATTGCAGCGCTTTCCCCTCCTCGTCCAGCGGTTGCACGAAAACGGGCGTATTGGCCGGTACGGTAAACATGGCGGAACCGTCGGCTTCGACATCGACTTCACCCAGGATACGTTTCACGTCCCACGGCCCGTCCATCCCAATCGTACCGAGCAGCCCTCCCTGATTGATCGGGCTGAAACTGTAGGAGCCGATCCGCAGCTTCTTCACCGTACCTTGCGGAATGCCTTTCAACCCCTCTCCTTTGTATATGTCCTGCAAATAAACCGTAGCCGTAGTTTCGCCTTCCATTACCCGGTCGGGGATGACAGGGGGCGTTGGCTGTTTTTCCACGAGTATGGGTTCGAGGTATGCGCTGTTTTCTTCTTCCGCAATCAAGGTGATGTTGTCGAACGTATCCACAAGATAAAGCCCCCACAGCGAGTTGGGGGATGCTTTCATGGAGACGAGGAAATAGGTGTCGCTCAACGGGAAAGGGTGGAGAAACTGCGGCCATACGCCGTTGGGGTAGAGGTCTCTGATTTCCGCTTCCGCTTTCCTGCCCGAATGGGGGATTTCGGCGACTACGCCATCGGCCTCTTTTCGGCCTTTAGCAGGGTCAATAACAAACAGGCGTCCGCTTCTCGACACGCTGTGATGCCCCGTGGCGACGCCGGCAACAGCTGTCGGGTGCCCCGGTACAGGGCGTGCACCGAAGAAGGCCGTCGGAAAGTATGAATTGGAGCCGTAATAGGCCAATTGTCCGGTACCGTCGGGATTCATCGTGAACAGGAGACGGGAGTTGGAGTGGGGGATATCGGCATATTCCCAACGCTGGTAGAGGATTAGCCCGTTGCTGAGTACCACCGGCCCCCAGTTGCTGTCCTGGTCGTAGGTCAGCTGCCTGGTTTTATCCGTTTGCGGATCGTACAGAAACAGTCCGCACATCTTATTTCCCCCGTTTGTACAGGGAAGCCCCAGGAACGTTCCGGTGGAGCAGAAAATATACTTCCCGCCGGGTGTATAGCAGCCGTCGAAACTGTCGAAATCCCTGTACGCTTCCGGAGTGACTTGCTTGGTTGTATTGGTTTTCAGGTCTAACTCGAAGAGATGCCACCGGTTGTTTGTCCCGATCGACGAATAGAGGATGCGCTCCCCGTCAAACGCCGGTTCGGGGTCGGTGATGATCACGCCCTCCTGAGGTTTGAAAAGTGTTTGCTTTTCTACCCCTTTGGGGGAGATATGCAGGGTGACGAACTCATTTTTCCATGCGGTAGTGGTATTCCATATCTCCGAATTGTTCTGGAAATTGGAAGGGGCAATACCCAGCTCCCCACTCATCGCCTTTCGGGCTCTATCGGTTAATGTCCGGTGGATACTCACCACCGGTTTACCCGCCAGCAGGGGATTGGCCAGCAACACGGCATCCAGCTTGCGGAGCAACCGGACAGCTTCCTTTCCGGCTTGCGTATCGCCCGCCTTCAACCTGTCCGTCAGCTCTTCCTTCTTCTGTTGCAGTTCTGCGACAGTTTTCTCCCAGTCTTTATCCGGCGTAAATTGTCCGGGATATTTTTTCTGAAGATCATACACTGCCGATTTGTATTTCTCGGCAGAATAATGGTTCAGCCGGATAATCAAATCCTGTTGTTCATGTTGCGCATGGAGGGGGAAACTCCCTGTCGCCCATACGATGGCCAGAAATAAAATGACATATTTCATAATAGATGCTTGTTTATAGACATGCAAATATACTTGAAATTTACTTCAATGCCTCCTGTTGGATACGATTTTACCCCGTTATCATGCATTTATGTTGTGTGCGGTAACCGGGAAATTCGATGGTCAGGGTATAAAATCCGGCAGGGACAGGCAGGTGGACGACCGACGAACCGGCGGATACGGTCTGTTTCAGGAGATTCCGTCCCATGAAATCGAACAGGAAAACCGTTCCTTCCTGCGGCAGGTTCTCTATATAAAGATGGTTGTGCGCGACATGGCTTCGCACACTGCCCATCGTTGTTCCGGAGATGGAAGCGGATGCGGCTATTTCCGGTTCGGAGACGTTTGATTTGACCGGATAGGACGTCTCTATCAGTATCTCATCTTGTGATTGGACGACGTTGGTGAGGTGCAGCATGGTATTTTTCTTTGCTTTTACGAAAAAGGTGGAATAGGGTGGCAGTTTATAATCGCCTCCAATGGGATATGCCTTGTATTCCGACTTGTCATAGACATAAATCACCCCGTTCAAATCGGGATTGGCAACGAGTTGCGAAAGCGACAGGGAAGTCGCTAACGGATTCCCGCAAAGATACCAGCCGGAATGCTCCTCTTGCGTGTCTTTCCCGGCAAACGCCTGAATGGGGACAGGGACGTTTTGGCCAAAATCTTTCGGGAGCTTACCCGGTGTGGAGGAAAAAGCCATGGTCAGGTCATTCGCTTTTTCATCCAAAGCGATCAGATACCCTTTCCCCTTGCTGAAAACGGGCTGATCGCCTGTTTGGCCGGGAGAAAGCGCTTCCCAGTTTCCTTGACTGCTATTGCTCACGCTCCGTTTCTCTCCGTTGTAAGCAAGAACGTAAAAGTAGTTTCCTTCACCTTGAAACAGGTCATCCTTCAGTTGGAATCGCTGGTCGATACCGTCCAAATAGACGTCAAACGGGAAAGAGATAAAATACCACTTGCCGGCTTCGTCAAATGTTTTATACACTGTGGCCTCTTTCCTGACCGTCACCTCTCCCGAAGAGGTGAAAGCGGCGGACATGTCGTATAATGAGAGGTTATCCAATGTCAGTCGCCCCTTTTCCGTCACATGCAGGCCACCGTTGCCGATAGAAGCCTGCTGGCAACTGACGATAGAGTCGACGGTAACGTCTCCGCTTATCAATGCTTTCCGGTGACGCGCCGGCGGGAGATGGCTCCACAGCGTTGTATCACCCCAAGATCCGTTCTCTGTGAACAAAGAGTAAACAGGGATGTCTCCCCAGACTAAGGCGCTATCTATACAGAAAAACCCATTTGCGTTTGTGGATGAAGTGACCAATTGGATGTTGCGGGGCTTTTGGGTCACCTGTATAGGGTTTGACCTTTTACCGTCTTCTCCTATTGCTGTTTGCCTGTATTGCAACGTATAATCATTGCTTTGGGCAATTGCCCAGGTTCTTTCCAAGAGACCATCCGCTCTGTCTGAGAAGACTTTTAGCGCATTATCTTTATCTAATTTTCTTGCACCGTATGTGATTCTCATCATGACATTTTCATAAGCATGTATCGAAAAATCAGCGAACCGGACGTTTGATTGAGAGGGTAATTTAAGTGAATAGTTACCACCTTGTCCAATTATTCCTTCCTGGGATGCGTCAAACCGGGTGGCATTGTTTGTTGTATATGTCCATGTGTCTGTCGCTTCTTCTTCGAAAGACTGGAATAAAAACGTATCCTTAGCAAGGACGTTCTGCTGCGGATCATTCACAAAACTATTCCATGTTAACGGATGATCAACCTGCGAACGAACAGGGGACTGAGATACAAACAGCAGGAATACGGGAAAAATAAAAGGAATAAAATGACCGTTTCTTTTTTTCATAGCTATATAACTTTTAAATCTTATAAATTAATTGGGGGCAAATTTAGTAATAAAATTGATAAAACCAACTCTGTTGATCAAATTTTATGGGATGATACCGGAAGCGGTCGTGCAAATTACCAATGTAACTCCCTTGAAAACAGCATGATTTAATAACGATTTTGCCGAATACGCTTACAAGAGCGTCAAAGAAAACCTGATGTTCGGGTACGACTTAAAGCCAATGGCAGGCAACCGCTCCATACAGTTTGCCACACCCGAAAAAGCGTTGCTTGATTTGCTGTATCTATATCCATTTTACGATAATGAACAGGAATTGGAGGAGTTACGCTTGGATGAAGATTTTTTGCACATTGATTTAAACAAGGATTTACTGATGGATTACTGCCTCAAGTTCCAAAGCAAAGCGCTTGACTATCAACGTTAATTAGCGCCAAAGGAACATGCTTTCGGTTACATTATATTATCGTTTTCGATCTTATTTTTGGCGATTTGATCCGTATCGGTTGGTTATTTTATCTGTTCCGACAACGTTGTCGTTTAGTCGGTGATCGTAATAAAAATGTATTAAGGGAAATCTTGACGGAGTCTAAGGAACTTAAAAAAAAGGCTATTATGTATTTGTTATTCGACAGTTGTCGAACAGCTGTTTGACAGTTGTCGAACAGCTGTCCGACAGCTGTCAAACAGCTGTTCGACAACTGTCGAATAAAGATTGGCTAACGACAAAAATAAAGATACTCCTGCATCCGCGCAAGAATACACAATAGTCTTTTTCAAACGATCTCTTACCGGAATACATCCGGCATTGGCAGTGCGATAAATGGGGTAAAGGATTGCCGGTTATCAATAATTCTATTATCTTTGTTCGTTCAATACAGATAAAAACATTAGGAATATGCTGACGGTACACCCACAATACATTACTGACGACAGAGGCAAAAAGATATCTGTGGTGCTTCCCATGAGGGATTTTAGAGCCATTTTGGAAGAGTTGGAAGAATTGGAAGATATCCGTTTGTATGATGAGGCCAAAAAATCCGACGAACCCTCAATCCCGATTGATGAAGCCTTTGAACTAATTGAAGCCAAACGCAAACTCCGGTAATGGCTTATTATCAGGTTGTTTTAAAGAAAAGAGTGATCAAAACACTTGAGAAGCTCAATGAGCCACACTACACCAATATAAAAAAAGCCCTGTGCCGTCTTGCCGACAACCCACGCCCACAAGGTTACAAAAAGCTAAAAGGTAGAGATGGCTATCGTATCCGTATAGGTGATTACCGCATTATCTATGATATTTTTGACGATATTCTTTCAGTACATGTGATTAACATAGGTCATAGAAGAAATGTTTATGAATAGTTCATCAATAATGAAAAGCACCGCCTCCCAGAAATTCGCGTAATAGTGATGTGGCGGGTAGTTCCTGATCGGAAATGTAGGTAAAATAGCGCAGGAAGCGGATCAGGCGGTAGGCTTCTGCATTTTCCTGATCCGATTCGCGTACTTCGGCAAGGATCGGTTCCGCATACTTCCTGAGGGCGGCTAATTCATACAGCATCGCGCTGTTGAACATCGCATCGGCAGTCTCCTGGTAGGGGAATATCCATTTGTCTTCTCCCCGGCGCACGTTTGGCCAACGCGCAATGGTCTCTTTCGCCGAATAGCCCCGGAAACGGTAATCCCGGATGATACGGCGCAACAACCGGTTGTCGGTCGTCGGTATCCAGTTGTGGTTGTCTAACGAAATAGAGGTCAGGGCGGAAACGTATACGCGGTATTTATACTGTTCGTCGATCATGGCGGTCAGTTCGGGATTCATGGCGTGAATCCCTTCCATGATGAGGATGGAGTTTGTCTCGAGTTTGAGCGTCTTCCCTTTATAAACCCGCGTGCCGGTGGTGAAGCTATATGTTGGCAGCTGAATCTCTTTGCCGGACAGGAGAGCTTGCAAGTCGTCGTTGAAAAGGGGCAGGTCGAGGGCGTACAGCGATTCGAAGTCGTACTCCCCGTTTTCGTCCAACGGCGTATCCGTCCGGTTAAGGAAATAATCGTCCAGCGATATCCCTACCGGATGAAGCAGGCAGGTGTTCAGTTGTATTTCCAAGCGTTTACAGAAGGTGGTCTTTCCCGAAGAAGAGGGGCCGGATATCAACACGATACGCACGCCTTCGCGGTAGCGGCGGGCGATCTCTTCGGCAATTTGCGACACTTTCTTCTCCTGCATGGCTTCCGAGACGAGAATAATTTCGGAGGTATGACCCTCTGTTATCGCCTTGTTCAGGTCGCCTACATGTTTCAGGTGCAATGTCCGCTGCAAGGTATGGTGTTCCTTATAGGCTTCAAACATTTTATCCTGACCAATAACAGGCGCCAGTTCCATCGGATGATCCCTTTGTGGGATACGCAACAGCATGCCATCGAAATAGGGGATGATATCGAACAGGTGGATATAACCCGACGAAGGCGTCAGGCATCCGTAGAAGAAATTGATGTATCCGTCCAGTTCGAAATAGGAGGTATAGGGCATTCCGGCCGTCTCTATCAGGCGGGCTTTATCTTCCATGCCGCGTTCGCGGAAGAGGGTCACAGCCTCCGGCGTGCGGACACTTTTGTGGTGAAAGGGCAGGTCGGCATGGATAATTTCCCACATCCGCTTTTTTATCCTGTCGATGGTCTCTTCCCCGGTCAGTATGCCATTACGGATCACGCAATAGTATCCTTTTGCTATGGGATGTTCCATGTTCAATGTCGCATTGGGGAGTATATCGTTGACCGCTTTGGAGAAGATGTGGCACAGCGAACGGACATATGTCCGCATGCCCGACTGCTTGGTATAGTCCATAAATTCGACGTCTTTTGGTTGCCAACAACGGTATGTCAATCCCTCTACCCTGTTGTTGACCAGCGCATTCAGCGGACGGTAATCCAGTGGAGATCCCTGCAGGGCGTAGATGTCCAACAGGGACGCACCGATGGGGACAGTTGTGTACGTTTGGTTATTTTTGCAATAAATTGTAATTGTATCCGACATGTTATTCAGTTTTTATTTGTAGTTTTGCGGAGGTAAAAATAGGAATATTAATCGGATATAAAAGTTTTAAATGGACTATTCTTTTTTTGACTTTCTGACCCTTGTCGGCTCTTTAGGTATGTTCCTTTATGGAATGAAGATCATGAGCGAAGGGCTACAGAAAGTTGCCGGGGATAAACTGCGCAGCATACTCTCCGTGATGACGACCAACCGCTTTACCGGAGTATTAACGGGTATCCTCATCACTGCACTTATTCAATCGTCCAGTGCGACGACTGTAATGGTCGTCAGCTTCGTCAATGCCGGATTGCTCAATCTGACCCAGTCCATCGGCGTGATCATGGGGGCAAATGTGGGGACGACGGTGACGGCCTGGATTATTTCACTCTTCGGATTCAGGGTGGATATCAGCTTGTTTGCGCTTCCTTTAATTGGGATTTGTATTCCTTTGATATTCTCCGGAAACAGCAAGCGAAAGTCGTGGGGCGAGTTTATCATGGGTTTCGCTCTCCTGTTTATAGGGCTTGCCTATCTGAAAGATTCGGTGCCTGATTTGCAGAGCAATCCACAAATTCTGGCTTTCCTCCAGAATTACACCACGCTCGGTTATCGCTCCCTTTTTATCTTTCTTTTACTCGGAACGGTTCTTACCATTATCGTCCAATCGTCCAGTGCGACGGTAGCGATCACGTTGATCATGTGTACGAAAGGATGGATTCCTTTCGAGATGGCGACGGCCATGATACTGGGCGAGAATATCGGTACGACCGTCACGGCCAACCTGGCGGCGTTCTCGGCCAATATATCGGCGAAGCGGGCGGCGCTTGCCCATTTGATGTTCAACGTGTTTGGCGTCTGTTGGGTGTTGCTGCTATTCTATCCTTTTACCCATATGATCTCATGGATCGTGACGAACTATGGTCCGGGAGACCCGAATGAGATGATGCAATTCCTTTCAACGCTAAGTCCCGAAACGATTGCACTCATCACATCGGACGAAAAGCTGACAGACCCTGTTTTGATTGGTTTGCAAGAGCAGTTGTTGTCGTTGCAGGTTTCCGTTTCATACGCTTTATCCTTGTTCCATACCATGTTTAATGTCTTCAACGTATGCTTTATGATCTGTTTGGTTCCGCTCTATGTGTATGTGTGTTCCGCTCTTATCAAGCCGAAGAATGTAGAGGACGAAGAGGAGTTCCAGTTGACGTTTATTTCCGCCGGTATGCTTTCAACGTCCGAGCTGTCGTTGATACAGGCTAAAAAGGAGATGGCGGTCTATGGCGACCGTACCTACCGGATGCTTGCTATGGTCAAGGAGATGTACTACGAAAAGGACGAAGATAAGTTCCTGAAAATATACGGCCGCGTGGAGAAGTATGAAAATATCAGCGACCGGATGGAGATTGAAATCGCCAATTACCTGACGCATGTCCTGGAAGGCCGGTTAAGCTCTGAAAGTAAAGAAGAAATCCGTGTGATGCTTCGCGCTACCACCGAGATCGAGAGTATCGCCGACTCATGCTATAATATGGCGCGTACGATCAAACGCCGCAATGAAGGGTCTTCCGTCTTTTCGGAAGAGCAGAATCACGGCTTTGACCAGATGATGTCTTTGCTCGACCACGCGCTTTCGTATATGAATAAAACGTTGCATAAACAAGAAGTTGTACACGATGATATCAATCCTTCCTACAACCTTGAAAACGAGATAAACAATTACCGCAACCAATTAAAACTGCGTAACATCGAAGATGTCAACCTCAAGAAATATCACTATCAGGACGGCGTATACTACATGGATATGATCAGTGAGTGTGAAAAGATGGGTGACTACATCATTAACGTCATGCAGGCGGTTGTTGAGAAAAAATTCTGAGTATTATTTAATGCATAATAACCTATGATCAAACGATTGTGTTATGTTCCCCTGTCAGCCCTTATGGCTGTTTTTTGCTTTTCCTGTATGACGGATGAAAAGGACGACCCCGTACCGGAAGATGTAGCGCCTGTCATTGAATGGATAGACAGCAAGATGCGAACCAATTATTTATGGTATACGGATATACCGGAGCGTTCAAAATTAGATTACAAACAGGAACCGGACGCCTTCTTCACGAAGCTGCTCTCTTCTAAAGACGGGAAAATGAAGAACGATACACATTATTACTATTCCACGATTATAAAGAAAAAAGAGGCGACAAAGGCGTATCAGGGAGACGACCTTTCACTGGGGTTCGAGTATCAGTATTATTATATACAGGATTTGAAGAAGTATGCTTTGCGCGTACTGTATATTATTCCCGATTCGCCCGCTTCCGAAGAGGATATCCGCCGAGGTGACTGGATATATGAAATAAACGGCAGTCCGGTCTCGGACGCCCTGATCGCCCAATTAAACTCCGGTGCAGAGATACAGCTGGGTATCTCCGATAAGAGAGACTCCAAGATCAGCCGGCAGCCTACGCTGAGTGCGCGGGCGGTTGAGGACAGCCCCGTATACCTCAGTAAGGTGATTCGTTCCGGTAACAAGAGAATAGGGTATCTGGTCTATAACCATTTCACCGCCGGCCCGAAAGAGGACGGCACGGATGAGACCTTTAATAATGAGCTGCGTACCGTTTTCGCGCAATTCAAGGGAGAACAGCCGGACGAATTTATTTTGGATCTGCGGTATAACGGTGGAGGGATTGTGACCAGTTCGCAGTTGTTGGCCACTATGTTAGCGCCTGAAAGTGCGCTCGATGATGTGTTTTGCAAACTGACATATAATGGACAGAGCGGCGCCCAGAAAGAATATACCCTAAAGCTGGCAAAAGACTATATGACTTCCGGCGTTCAGGGTGCAAACCTGAACCTCAAACGGTTGTATGTAATTACCAGCAGCCGCACGGCGTCGGCATCGGAAGCGGTGATCAATGGCCTTAAACCCTATATGGAGGTGATTCTGGTCGGTGAACAGACGGAAGGGAAGAATGTCGGTTCGGTGGCTTATGACGACGACCGGTTTGAATGGGAGCTCCATCCCATTGTCTGTGCCCTGTCGAATCGCGCTGGCTTTTCCGATTATGCCGGCGGATTCCCGCCTGACCATGCCTGTTCCGAAGCGGAGGAATCTACGTTTACCGAACTTGGGGACAACGATGAATATCTCCTGCATAAGGTCGTGCAACTCATCACAACGGGTTCTTTTCCAACGGATCAGACCTCTTTGCGTGCAACAACCGACCGGCCAGACATCATTCCGTTAGGCAGTTCGCTTGACCGGAGAAAGGCGCATGGCGTGATTCTTCCCGCTTCATACGGGAGGTGATCCTATGATCTTCTCATACCTCTCTTTGCTGTTCAGGATGTTGAGCGCTTCCCGGTAACTGGGGTTTTCGTCGTTTATGATTTGGTAATACCCTGATATGTCGTACAGGTCGCGGGCAAGAAGCGCTTTTATCTGTAGCCGGATAAGCGGGCGGGAACGGGTGTACTGTTCTTCGTTAAATTCGATCTCCTCTTCTTTCGCCTTTGCCAATAACTGCTGCAAAATATCTTCGCCTACTTCGAACGATTGTTTGTACCGGGCAAGTCCGGGATATTTGGATAACAGCCCGGTACGGTTATTATCCAGGTAGTTCATGACAAGGCGGTTCATCACTCCCGAGGCAATCAACCGGCGGTGATACGCCGTATAATAGGTCGTATCCAGCGGAATAAAGATATCGGGCATGATCCCTCCTCCGCCATACACCGTCCGTTTGGTACGCAAGGTATTGTACCTCAACGAATCAGGGAAATGGATACTGTCGGCGCTCATGGACTCGCCATGGTTGTAGCGGTCGATTAACTCATGGTTATAGCTGTCGGCGTCTCCGTTCTCATATGGCTTTTGAATCCCGCGTCCTGTCGGCGTATAATAGCGCGAGACGGTCAGGCGTATCATCGAACCGTCGGGCAGGGGGATAGGCTTTTGCACCAATCCCTTTCCAAAGGTACGGCGTCCGACGATGATGCCGCGATCCCAGTCCTGTACTGCTCCGGCTAATATCTCGCTGGCCGATGCCGATGCTTCATCCACGAGGATGACCAACCGCCCCTCTTCAAAGTTCCCTTTGGCGGTAGACTTTGCCTCTTCGCGCGGCTGTTTAAGCCCTTCGGTGTAGACGATCAGTTTGTCTTTATTGAGGAACTCATCCGCCAGGTCGATGGCAATATTCAGGTACCCGCCGCCATTCCCCTGCAGGTCTAACACTAAGTGCTTCATGCCCTCTTTCTTCAGTTTGGCCAACGCTTCCTTGAACTCATCAGTCGAAGAGGCTGCAAAACGGTTCAGTTTGATATAGCCCGTTTGTTTATCCGCCATGTATGCGGCGTCGAGACTGAAGACCGGTATCTTTCCCCGTATAATTTTAAATTCAATCAACTGCGGGTCGCTTCCCCGTTTGACCTTAATGCGCACCTCCGTCCCTTTCGGCCCGCGCAGGCGTTTCATAATATCCGTATTTTTCATCTCCACGCCGGCAATCAACGTGTCGTTGACCAGGATGATACGGTCGCCCGCCATCAGTCCTACCTTTTCCGACGGCCCGCCCGGAATCACCTGTATCACGTATAACGTATCGCTCAACATATAAAACTGTATGCCGATCCCGTCAAAATTCCCCTGTAACGGTTCTGTCATATCTTTTGTCTCTTCGGGATCAAGGTAGTTGGAATGGGGGTCGAGCTTGTCCAGCATTCCGGTAATGGCGTCTTCGACCAGCTTGTCCGTATAGACCGAGTCGACATATAAATTGGATATGGCATAGAGCGCCATTGACAGCTTCCTCGCTTCCAGATTCATGTTCCCCATGTTCTGTTGCGCATCCGTCCGTACAAAGAAACATCCTGCAAATAACAGGCATAACACGATTTTTTTCATGCTCTTGTTTTTATTTTAATATAGCTCCGTTCCTTTGGGTACGAAGAGCGAGATATCTTTGCCGTATCGCAACAGTTCGCGGACGATACTGGAGCTGATATGGGTATGTTCCGGTTCGGTGAAAAGGATAAAGGTCTCAATCCCCGTTAGCTTACGGTTGACGTCGGCAATGCTCTTTTCATATTCGAAATCATTGACGGTACGGATGCCGCGCAGGATAAACCGGGCGCCCATCGCCTCGGCAAAATCTACCGTCAGCAGGTTGTACGCTTCCGTTCGTACCCTCGGTTCGTCGCGGTATAACGTCCGTATCGCCTCCATACGTTTTTCCAGCGAGAAGTAGGACTGCTTCTGTTCATTCACCCCGATGGCTATGATGATCTCATCGACAAGGGTCAGCCCGCGGGTCACCAACGACTGGTGCCCGATCGTGAACGGATCGAACGTGCCGGGGAAAAGGGCGCTCTTTTTCATACGATCTCTTCTTCTACTACCAGGTTGTCGATAATGAAGTTCTGCCGCTCCATCGTATTTTTCCCCATATAAAACTCCAGCATCTCTTTGACGAGGTCTTCTTTCTTCATGGTGACCAGGTC
>JAISQD010000193.1 GCA_031274415.1 Tannerellaceae bacterium
TTAACCATAAAGATGTTGGCTACGCCACAGCGTTCATATTCATAATCTATTTTGGCATCACAACCGGGACTCGCAGGGATAGCAATCCGGGTATCCTTTATCAGTTGCTTGGGGGATTCATCCATACAGATTACAAGATACATCGGATTGTATGCTTGCTTGTAAACATCCAATACGAACTCCATACAAGCCACAAAATCACTGTTTTCCAAAGGTGGAATGACCCAGCCTTGCATCCGCCACGGTTTTATTTCGTTTTTTTAGCACCTTACGAATCGTTTCGTGAGAAATGCTGTCAATATAGTTTAACTCTACCACCTTCTCTGCCAATAAGCGTAAAGACCAGCGGGCATAGCCTGCGGGGGCTTCACTGCAACTCAAGGCTATTAAATGGGCTTCGAAGTCTCCGTCCGTTTTTATATTCAGCACTTCCGGATAATCTTTGCGGGACAATGCCTTCCAACACTTTGCGTTCTTCCTCTGTTAATGTTACTTTATATCTTACCATAGCTGTTTTTGAAGAAAAGGTAGCAATTTTATTAGACATTATCATATTGACGTGACACTAGTCTGACATCCATTTTTTTGTAAACAAACGTAGGTTCGATATTAAGAAGACGATCCTGTGCTGGCATGACGGACGATGCATTTGCCATGAAATAATAACGCACAAGCTATTGCATATATTGAAAAATCTGTATCTTTGCACTGAAATTGTTCAATGGTGTAATGGTAACACGTCAGATTCTGGTCCTGAAATTCCAGGTTCGAGCCCTGGTTGAACAACCACAGAGAATAATATTACCACAGAAAATAATATTATATGAAATCAACACAATCAAGAAGGCAGTTCCTGGCCGCCGCATCAGGAACAGTAGCATCCCTTGCAGCCCCCATAGTATTTGGAAAGGAACAGGTGCAGCTTGTCAGCCAACCAACCATTATCCCCAAAAAAGTATTCGGCGCGAACGACCGAATCCGTGTTGCCGTATTAGGCGTGAACGGACGGGGGAAAAACCATATTGAAGAAATTATGAAACAGCCTGATGCCGTAGTGGCCGCACTTTGCGACCCGGACTTACCCCTACTGAAGCAACGGGCGAAATCGTTTGAAGAAAAGTATACACAAAAAGTCGCCATCGAACAGGATTTCCGTACATTATATGAAAACAGGGACATTGACGCCGTCACATTGGCTACCCCCAACCATTGGCATGCGTTGCAAGCTATTTGGGCATGTCAGGCAGGGAAAGATGTGTATGTCGAAAAACCGGCTACCCACAATATCTACGAAGGTAAAAAACTGATTGAAGCCGCTTATAAATACAACCGGATCGTGCAGCACGGCGTACAGCTCCGCAGCTCGGAGGCTATCCGTGAAGCCATTACACATTTGCGCGACGGATTGATCGGGCGTGTCTATATGGCACGCGGCCTGGTCTACCGCTGGCGTCCGGACATTGGCAATCAAGGCATATCCAATATCCCGGAAGGGCTGGATTACGATTTATGGTGCGGCCCGGCGCCTATGGTTCCCTTTACGAAAAACCTGGTGCATTACAACTGGCACTGGCATTGGAACTATGGCAATGGAGACGTCGGCAACCAGGGCATTCATGAAACCGACCTTTGCATGTGGGGATTAAACGTAGGATTACCCGAGCGCATCACCTCTATGGGCGGTAAATTCCTGTGGGACGACTGCAAGGAAGTTCCCGAAATACAAACCTCTATCTATCATTATCCCAAACAGAAGAAAATCATCCAGTTTGAAGTCAGAAACTGGTGTACCAACCTGGAAGACGGCGCCGGGGTGGGTAATATCTTTTATGGCGACAAAGGGTATATGGTGATCAACGGATATGATTCGTATGCGACCTATTTTGGCGAGAAACGGGAAAAAGGGCCTGCCCGCACGGCCGAAGGAGATCATTTCAGGAACTGGTTTGATGCGATCCGCGCCAGGGATATGAGTATCCAGAACGGGCCGGTCGAAAGCGGACACCTCTCATCCGCGTTGGCGCATTTGGGAAATATCTCATACCGTCTGGGGCGGCAGCTGGATTTCGACCCCGTAGCCGAACGCTTCGTGGGCGATGAAGATGCGAACAATATGCTGTCGCGCGAATACCGCGCCCCTTATCTTTTACCTGAAAAAATATAACCCCATGCCTTACCGGATACTTGTTTTATGCGCCGTGATGGCGGGAGCTGCAGGATGTGTCCATGTCACGCACCAGGGTATTGAAATCCTGCCCGATGAAGCCGGACGGAAAATAGACATCCTGTATGACGGGAAGCTCTTTACTTCCTATATCTATCCGTCCGATCTGGAAAAACCGGTATTATATCCTATCTATACGGCTGAAGGCACCTCCGTCACACGGGGATTTCCACGCGACCCGCGTCCCAACGAACGGGTAGACCATCCCCACCATGTAGGCCTGTGGTTGAACTTCGGCGACGTCAACGGGCTTGATTTCTGGAACAATTCGTATGCTATTCCGGTAGAGAAAAAGCCGGGTTACGGATCTATCCGGCACACCCGGATCTCCGGTATCAGGGAAGGAGAAAAAGAAGCCCTGCTGATTGTATCCGCCGATTGGATCGACTACCGGGAAAAGAGGCTGCTGGAAGAAGAAACCCGGTTTATTTTCCGCGGCGAAGGCGACTGGCGTATCATCGAACGTATCACTTCGCTGACGGCTCAACAAGACACCGTTACGTTCACCGACAATAAGGAGGGGCTTATCGCGATCCGTGTAGACAGGGCTTTTGAGGAGCCGTCGGACAAGCCGGAACTCTTTCTCGACGCCAACGGCAACCCAACGGATGTCCCCGTCATGAACAATGAAGGGGTAAACGGCGTCTATCGCAACAGCGAAGGGCTGGAAAAAGGAGACGTGTGGGGTAAACCGGCCAGATGGGTCTGCCTGTCGGCCGAGAAAGAGGGAGAAAAAATCACCCTTGCCATCCTCGATCATAAAGACAATCCCGGCTATCCGGCACATTCGCATGCAAGGGGTTACGGATTGTTTTCGACCAACAACATGGGAAGCCGGGTTTTCGATCCGGATGCGGCGCTATTCGTCCTCACCCTGCCTCCCGGCGAATCCGTCACCTTCAAGCACCTGTTTGCCGTCAAAACAAACGGCTTTGCAACCGATGAAGAACTGAATAAATTATGTGCCTATTAAATAATGTAGTATGATGAAAAAATTAATGTGGATTATTCCGGCGATTATCTTCTGTTGTATAACAGGAATGTATATCCCGTCCGACACGAATGATGTGGGTTCGGTCAATGACAAGGCCAAGGAAAAAATCATTGCACGATGGTCTTTTGACACTCCCAATCCGGGACGCAACAGTGTCTCCGATCAGTATCACGCCCATATAGGTAAGAAAATCGGGATTGTTCCCGGAGTGACAGGCAATGCCGTCCAGCTCTCACCCCGCGACTCTACCGGCAAGGGTATCGAAATCCCTCCCGGCGCCCTGCCCATTGATTTGCACGAATTGACCTTTTCCGCATGGATCGCGCCGAAAGCGCTTGGCGACCGCTCTACCGTTATACGTAAGGAAGACGTCGGCGTACATGGCGAAAACCGTCTATCGCTGGCCATTCAAAACAACGGCAAATTCCTTTCGCTGGGTATCAATTGCGGCGGCAACTATGCCGAATGTGACGCCCTGGTATCCCCGCAGGAACTGTGCGACGGGAATTGGCATCTTGTTGCCGGCACATTCGACGGCCGTATGATGCGCGTTTACCTCGACGGCCATGAGATCGGCTCTTTCGAACGCCAGGCGCCGCTCAATACCGTTTACGACTTTACCCCCATCAAGCAATGGCGGGACGATATCGCCTCCTCGAGGTATGAAACCCTCGAAACGGCTACGGTGCGCGGCGTTCCGCTCTTTATCGGTTCGACAGAGGGAACCCGCGACTTTTTCAACGGCAAAATCGACGACGTCCGTTTCTATGCCCAGGCGCTCGACGGACAGGGCATCGCCAAACTGTATGCCGAAGGCAAGCAGTCGCTATCCGCCAACTTGAAGAAGGCGCGGGAAACAGCGGCGACGCTTTACCGCAAAGGCGCTTCGTTCCTCGAAACGCTTGCGGCAATGGATAAAAGCCTCTCGCAACAAACCGCGTTGGACGCGCTTACCGCAGTAGAGCTGCAACGACTGGTACGCAACGACTTTCCGGAGGAAACGAACGCATACATCATGAAATGGCAGAAAAGCCCGCTCGACAATCTGTTGTTGAACGAAAAGGAACGCCGCAGCCTGGCGGAAAAACTGGCTACTCCCGCATTTGAATACCTGCCGCTGACGGAGTTGCAGTGGAGCGTTCTCCCGAAATCCGAACAGTCTGTGTGGGAACGCATCAAACAGCTCCGTTCGCGGTTCGATTATCAAGGCGATACGTTATGGATTGCGAAGATGGATAAGAATCAGCTCGGTACGGCGCTTTACGACATGGAAAATGTAGTCGAACAGCGTCCCGTACAGAACGAACCTGTCGCCGCATACAGGAAACCAACGACTCCACCGGCGATCGACCGCACGGCCGACGAAGCCCGGAACGTTATCGAAACCGAATGGCTCTTCCAGTGCGACGGAAAACCGACTGTTCAACGGACATTGGACGAAGTGGGGTGGACACGCAAGCTGCTGTCGCGCCTGGCGCTGAATGAAAAGACCGCCAACGGCTTCAACACCAAACTCAACGAACTCGAAGCAAAAGCAAAAGCCAAAAATCCCGACAGCGAAGACAAGGAGCTGTATTTCGCGGTACGGACAATAAAACGTGACGTGATGTTTAAGAATCCGGTCATCGACTTCGAGTCGGTTCTCTATATCGACAATCCCAACCCTGACGGAGGCGAATGGATGCATGAAACCCGCCACCGGCTCGGTTACCAGGCCGTTCCGGGAGGACGGCTTATCGTGCAGAAAGGATTGGATCCCGGAGGGAAAATCACCCCCCTCATGCCGCAAGAGCCGCTGCACGGCACATTCTGGCGTCCCGACCTGTCATTCGACGGTAAACGGATCCTGTTCTCACACAAACCGCACAACGAAAAGACATTCCATATCTATGAAATCGGCGTTGACGGAACAAACCTGCGGCAGCTGACCAGCGGTATTTTCGACGATCTTGACCCGATTTACATGCCCGACGGCAAAAACATCATGTTCCTGACAACGCGCGGACATATCTACGTGCGCTGTATGCCGCCCACCAACGCTTTTGTGATGGCGCGCATGCCGCTCGACACTAAGCCGGGCGACAAAAGCCTGTACATCATTTCCCGTAGCGGCGAACCGGAATATACGCCTTCCGTACTGAACGACGGGCGCGTCATATACACCCGTTGGGAATATACGGATAAACCGCTATGGCGCGCTCAAAGCTTGTGGACAATGCGTCAGAACGGCACGATGGTGCAAACGTTCTGGGGTAACCAGTCGGTATGGCCCGACCTGCTCAAGGATGCCCGCCAGATACCCGGCAGCGACCGCGTCATGTTCACCGGAAGCGCTCACCACAACTGGTTTTCCGGCAGTATAGGCATCATTGCCCCGTCGCAGGGATTTAATTTCCCCGACGGGCTGACAAAAGTCACGCAGGATGTTGAATGGCCCGAGTGCGGTGAGGGGCCGGTGAATCCTGTCGAAAGTCCCGACTACCATGCTGCGGGTCAGTATACCGCCTACTATTCTCCTTATCCATTGAGCGAGAAGGATTTTATCGTCTCCGCAAAACGCGGCGGCGATAACGGGAAATTTGTACTGCTACTGATGGATACCGACGGAAACAGGGAAATCATCAACGAAGGAGCATACAATATCTGGTATGCGATGCCTGTACGCAAACGCGACACGCCTCCGGTACAACCCGATCTGGTCGAATGGCCTACCCTGGCAGAACGCGATAATCCGAAACCGGGCATCCTCTACAGCAACAACGTCTACGACGGCGCTCCGGAAGAACTGAAAGATAAAGCGAAATACCTGCGTATCTGGTCTATCGACCATAAGACATATACCTACTGGTTTAAACGCAACTACGTGTCATCGGGGCCGGAAATATCCGCCGTACAGTCGGAAGGGATAAAGAAAATCATCGGAACGGTACCCATTGAAGACGACGGCAGCGTCAATTTTGTGGCGCCGAGCGGTATGGCGCTGCACTTCCAGCTGTTGGACGAAAACCAACGCGCGTTGCAGACGATGAGAAGTTTTACCGGAGTACAGCCGGGAGAGCCGCGCGGTTGCCTCGGATGCCACGAATCGCATACCCGGACGATCACTGCCGCCCAGATGGGAAAAGCCCTGCAACGCAGTCCGTCGACCATTACGCCTGTGCCATGGGAAGATATATCCGTCAGCTACGAACGCTATGTGCAACCGGCGCTTGACACATATTGCGCCAAATGCCACCAGGATCCGGAACATAAGGGATACAAAAGGTTCGACGCCACCCTGCGTCAAGGCTTCCTCGGATTTAAGGAGCCGTATATGACGCTGCTGGGCAGCCCGACCTGGGGTACCGCGTATCAAAACAGGGAAAATACCTGCGGAGGCTTCGGATGGGCGGACGTTATCCTGGTGGAATCGTTCGGCACGCTCGATTCCGCAGCGTATCAAACGATGCCTCCGATGACGAAACTGTCTTACAAAAGCCGTCTGGTCGATCTCATGTCGAGCGGGGAACATCACGGCGTAAAAGTCGACCCCGAAGCGCTGTCGCGTGTCATACACTGGGTCGATGCCATGGGGCCTTACTATGGTTTCGAGGAATTGCGGCAGATGGAAGATCCGCTTTTCCAGGGGAAAGACTGGCTGTCGCAACGTCCGAGAGTGAATACGGCGCCGATTGTGCCGCGTCCCGGACCGTTCGATGCATTCGAAACGGACGAGGCCTACGCCATCCCTTCTCCCGAGAGTTACAACAAACTTCCCGTATGTATAAAACGGTAAAATAAAAACGGTAAACATGAAATATCTATCTTATATACTCCTCTTAGCTTTCAACCTTTCCGTCGCTTCGGAAATCAGGTATCTTTCTCCCGGAGCAATGGCGGTTGACGAAAAACAAAGCCTTATATACACAACTTTAACCACCGCCAAAGCAATCGCCGTTACGGATATTGCAGCCGGACAAACGACGGGACAAATCAAGTTGAAACAAAACCCGAACGGCATTCTCCTCTCGCCCGACGCTTCTACGCTTTTCGTCAGCACGGGCGATGCCGCAGGAACCGTGAACGTGATTGCCTTACCCGCGAAAAAGGTGAAATCGACCATCCCGACAGGACATACTCCCGAAGGGATGGTCTTGTCGGCAGACAATAAATTCCTGTACGTCGCCAACCGTTTTTCCAATACGGTCTCCGTCATTGATGTAGCCAAAGGTAAAGTAATAAAGAACATTCCGGCCATCCGCGAACCCCGTTCGCTCTGTATGACGCCCGACGGGAAAACAATAGCCGTTGCCAATTTTCTTCCGGCCGAGGCCAGTACGGCTCCTGTCGTGGCGGCACAGATTACACTGATCGACGCGGCAACCAACACCGTACGTACGCATGTCACGCTGGCCAGCGGTGCGCAGTCGCTCGCGGGAATCAGCTGCTCGTCCGACGGGCGTTATCTCTATGCCGTTCATCTGTTGTCGCGTTTCAACGTGCCTGTTACGCAGTTGGACCGCGGATGGGTCAATACGAACGCGTTGAGTATTATCGACCTGGCAGACCGGTCGCTCTATGCCACCGTCCTGTTGGACGACGTGGATCGCGGGGCGGCGAATCCGTATGGGATATGTACCGGTGAGAACGGGGAATTATACATTGCCCTTTCGGGATCGCACGAGTTGATGACGATAGATATGAACGGGTTGCACGAAAGCCTTTCCGCACTTTTCAAAGGAGAGGAAAAGGATGCCTACGTGCGCAACAAAGAAGAGCTGAGCAGTTCGCTCTCGTTTATTTCACCATATAAAAAACGGACGGCATTAAAAGGGCGTTCACCGCGCGAAGTGGTTTATGCGGGCGGACGGATTTATGTCAGCAGCCGCTTTTCGCCTTTCATCGAGGCCGTCTCGGCGGAGGGTGGCCAACCGGTTGCATTGGTACTCGGCGAAGAGCCGGAACCCGATGGCATACGACGCGGGGAACTCGCTTTTTGCGACGCTTCCATCTGCTATCAACAGTGGCAAAGTTGCGCCTCGTGCCATCCCGACGGAAGAGCCGACGGATTGAACTGGGATCAGCAGAACGACGGACTGGGTAATCCGAAAAACACGAAAAGCCTGCTCTATTCGCACGTCACGCCCCCCAGCATGATCACCGGAATACGCGAATCAGCCGAAGCGGCCGTAAGAAGCGGTATTTTGCATACGCTACAGACCCGGCAACCGGAAACGCTGGCTGTCGATATCGACGACTACCTCAAAAGCATGAGGCCTCTCGAAAGTCCTTTCCTCAGGGAATACAAGAAAAGAGACCCGAAACAGACGGGCAAAAAACTCTTCGAGCAAGCCGGATGCGCACAGTGTCACGAAGGGAAATACCTGACCGACCTGACAAAATACGACATCGGCAACGATGCGGGAAGACCTTTCGACACCCCTGCCCTGAACGAAATATGGCGCACGGCTCCCTACCTTTACGACGGACGGGCGGCAACGCTGCAAGAAGTCTTCACCATCTACAATACGAATGACAAACACGGCTTCACAAAAAATTTAAGCAAGGAAGAACTGGATGCATTGATTTTATACATAAATACATTATAGATAATCAATCAAAATGAAACACTTTACATCTTGTTGTGCGATATGGGTTACCTGCATCGCATTTTTGTCCTGTAACAAGGAGAATCCTGAAATGACAGTCAATCAGATACCGATGCTTTGGCAGTATGATACTCCAGCCGTGAAATACTGGGAAGGTTTGCCGATAGGCACAGGGCGCTTTGTCGCTATGATCCCGGGCGCTACCGATCACGAGGTCATTGCCTTCAACGACGAGACGCTTTGGACGGGCGGTCCGTATAATCCGGCTCGCAAGGACGGCCCCCAAACGATCCGTAAAATCCGCGAGTATGCGTTTAAGCGCGATTGGAAAGCGGCGGATGACGAGGCGCACAAACTCTTCGGCGACCCCGTGCATGTTCAGTATTATCAGCCGATGGCGCGCCTGAATATCGATATACCGGGGCATGAAACGAACAGGGTGTCGGCCTATAGGCGCGAACTCAATATGGATGATGCGACGGTCAATATTGCTTACGAAATGGATGGCGTAACATATCAGCGCCAATCTTTTGCGAGTTATCCCGACCAGGTGATCGTCTATCGCCTGACCGCAGACAAAAAAGGGAAAATCAATCTGACGACATACCTGACGAGTTTGCAGGAAACAGCCCGAAGCCGCGTCGAAAACAATCACCTGGTGATGGAAGGCTCAACCATTTCCGAAAAGCCGGATGAAATCATCTTACCGCCACAGATGCGCTGGCAGTCGAAAGTAAAAGTCATCAACGAAGGCGGTTCGCAAACGGCAGAAGGGGATAAGATTACGGTAACAGACGCGGATGCCGTGACCTTGCTGCTCGTTGGCGCTACCAACTGGGTCAATTACAATGATGTTTCGGCGGACGAGAAAAAGCGTTGCGGCGATTACATGGATAAGGCTTCGGCCTATTCTTTCAAGGAGTTGCTGAAAAGACATTTGGATGACTACCGGCCGCTTTTCTCTGCCTGCAAACTCTATCTCGGCGACGATCCCCACCCCAATTGGACGACCACCCAAACGATGGAGGCGATCAGGGAAGAGATTGAAGCAGAGAAATCCCAACCTGTTTCTACGCCTTCGGCTATGACGAACGCTTATACCGCCCGTTATTTTCACTATGCGCGTTATATCATGCTTTGCGGCTCGCGCGAAGGGACGCTGGCGTTCAACAACCACAACCCATGGCTCGACGATTTGGACGGACGATGGCGTGGACGCTATACGCTCAATTTTAATTTGCAGGAATGTTTCTGGCCGGTCGAAAATACAAATCTGTCGAAGTTGAACGAGTCGTTGGTTTTGTATACCGAAAACCTGGCCGCATCGGGTGAGAGAACGGCCAGGGAGATGTTCGGATGCCGGGGCTGGTGTGCCTGTCACGGTAGCGACATCTGGTTTCATTCGGCGCCAACGGATATCGAGACCTATTATGGGATGTGGATGTTTGGCGGCGTATGGCTGATGCAGCAACTGTACGATCATTATGAATACGATCCCGATCCTGCCTATCTACGGCGCATCTATCCGATGCTGAAAGGCGCGGCTGAATTTTGCGTGGATTATCTTGTCAAAGATCCCGTAACAGGTTATTTGGTGACCTGTCCGTCTACCTCGCCGGAAAACAGTTTTATCGACGGGAAAGGACATCACCTCGGCGTTTCGTTTGCTTCGGCAAGCGACATCCAACTCATTAAGCATCTTTTCCGCAACACGATTGAAGCCACTAAAATACTGGATACGGACGCCGAACTGCGCGCTAAAATGGAGCAACAGATAAAAGAAATGCCGCCGCACCAAATCGGCAAATATGGACAGTTGCAGGAATGGTTTGAAGATTTCGAAGAAGCGGAGCCGACGCACCGGCATGTTATCCATTTGTACGGATTGTATCCGGACGATGATTTGACGCCTCAAAAAGCCTCGCCCGAACTTGTCGCAGCGGCGAAAAAGGTATTGGAACGCCGGGGCGATTTTCAGTACCTCGGACAGTTCGGCAGTTGGAAAAGCAACATGTACGCACGCCTGTACGAGCCGGAAAAGGCCTATAAAATCATGAAGACCATGCTGACTTCCGTCAGCGTCCATCCCCAACCCGAAGACAGCCAGATATCACCTTCGATGGAAGGCAATGCCGGTATGAAAGGATTGGCTGCTGCTGTTGCCGAGATGCTGATGCAAAGTCACAGCGGCGAACTGTCGCTATTGCCCGCATTACCCAAGGCATGGCAAAGCGGGGCGGTGAAAGGACTGCGCGCCCGCGGCGGTTTTGACGTCGATCTTGAATGGAAAGACGGGGGGTTGTTGAAAGCTGTTGTCAAAGCCAACTATACTAAAACCTGCCGTCTCCGCACTAAAGCGTCTGTAAAGGTACTGGCCGGCAACAAAGAACTCACATGTACTTCTCTTGAAGGGAATCTGATTGAATTTGATGTCGAACAGGGAGAAACGTATGTCATCTTACCCAATGACCATTCGGCAATTGCCGTCAATCAGGTACAGATGAAATGGTGGTACGATGTGCCGGCGACGAAATATTGGGAAGGGTTGCCGATTGGAACGGGACGGTTTGCGGCGATGATTCCCGGCGCGTTGGGGCATGAAGTCATTGCGTTTAATGACGAGACGCTTTGGACAGGCAGTCCGTACAATCCCAATAATCCGAATGGGCCGGAAGTGCTGCAAAAAATACGCGAACATGCTTTTGCCCGCGATTACGTCAATGCAACCAAAGAGGCATGGAACCTATCCAGCACGCCAAGACATCTTCAATTCTATCAGGCAATGGGACGACTCAATCTGGATTACACCGGACATGAATTGTCGAAAGCAACCGGCTACAAACGCGAACTTGATATGGACAATGCACTCGTCAATGTTTCCTATACATTAGATCAGGTGAACTATTCACGACAGATTTTTGCCAGTTATCCGGATCAAGTGGTTGCCATTCGACTCACAGCAGATCAAAAAGGAAAAATTAATTTTTCCGGTTGGTTCACCAGTTTGCAGCCCAGCGCAACGTCGCGCGTCGAAGGAAACGAAATCATTATGGAAGGAACAACCATTTCCGAAAAACCGGGCAAAGTTGACGCCCATTTCGGTGGGAAATGGACAATCCTACCGCCGAAAATAAAATGGCAGTCGCGGGTAAAAATCCTCAACGAGGGCGGCTCTGTGGAAACAGGCGAGGACGGCAGGCTCATTGTCCGTGACGCCGACGCTGCCACATTGATTCTCGCCGGCGCCACCAACTGGGTGAACTGGAACGATGTCTCAGCCGATGAGAAGAAACGCTGCGGTGATTATATTTCGAAAGCGTCAACATGCTCTTACGATCAATTGCTCAAACGTCATTTGGACGATTACCGTCCGCTTTTTGCCGCCTGCAAAATCAATTTGGGCGCAGACCCGCATTCGGGTTTAACCACCACACAAGTGATGGATACTCTCCGAAAAGGCGCCATAGATCCGGCGTATGAGGCACGTTACTTCCAATATGGACGTTACTTGTTGCTGGCTGCGTCGAGGGAAAAAACGCTGGCTTTCAATAATCATAACATTTGGCTTGATAATCTTGACGGTCGTTGGCATGGGCGCTGGACACTCAACTTTAATTTGCAGGTTGTATTCTGGTGTATTGAAAATGCCAACTTGCCGATTCTCAATGAGTCGCTTGTGCTTTTCGTGGAGAATCTGGCACAAGCCGGAGCGCGTACCGCCAAAGAGTTGTACGGTTGCCGCGGGTGGTGCGCTCATCATGGAACGGACATATGGTTCAACACCGCACCCACCGACGGCGAACCTGTTTGGGCGACGTGGCCTATTGGCGGCGTGTGGATCATGCAGCATCTTTACGAGCATTACAACTACAACCCCGATACGGAATACTTGAAACGCATCTACCCCCTATTGAAAGGGGCAACGGAATTTTGCCATGACTTTCTTGTGAAGGATCCCGTCACCGGTTATCTGGTGACTTGTCCGTCTACATCGCCGGAGAATAAATTTTTTGACGATAAAGGAAATGCCGTTTCTGTGACATTGGGGTCGTCAGGCGATAGTCAAATGATCCGTAACCTGCTGCGTAATTTTATCCAAGCCTCAACTATTCTGGACGCGGATGCCGGTATGCGGAAACAGTCGGAAGACATGCTCACGCAATTACCACCGCACCAAATCGGCAAGTTCGGACAATTACAAGAATGGCTGTACGATTACGAGGAGCATGAACCGACGCACCGGTTGTTTGTCCATTTCTTTGCCGCGTATCCTGATGATGACATTACGATCCGCAAAACGCCGGAACTTGCCGACGCACTGCGGGTATCAATGGAGCGGCGCGGTGACATGACCTATCGGGGGAATTTCGGCGGCTGGAAAATTAATTTGCGGGCAAGACTTGAAGAACCTGAAGCTGCTTATTCGCTTCTGCACACAATGTTGACCGATGTAAGCGTCCATCCGCAAGCGGAAGACAGTCAAATTACCCCGTCAATGGAAGGCAATCAAGGCGTACAGGGAATCACTGCCGGTATCGCCGAGATGTTGATGCAAAGCCACAGCGGCGAACTGTCGCTCTTGCCTGCATTGCCCGGGACATGGCAAAGCGGTGCGGTAAAAGGACTGCGCGCACGTGGCGGTTTTGACGTCGATTTAGCTTGGGAGAATGGGGCGCTGTTGAAAGCTGTGGTCAAAGCGAATTATGACAGGACATGCCGGTTGCGTACAAAAACGCCGGTAAAAATAACGACTAAAGGCACGGAAGTAAAGACGTCTTCGGCGGAAGAAAACCTCCTTGAATTTAGCGCCAAAGCTGGGGAGGTTTATTTAATAACAAAACAATAAGAGATGCGAAACAAACAACTTACGATGCTAATCGTCGCCTGGATGTCGTGCGTTTTTGCCCATGGTCAGGGAAAAACGTTTCCTGTTACCATTCAGACATATGATGTCGTCACGGAAAAAATCATTCCGCAGCAGATAGATTTGAATCCGGCAAAAACGGCGATCATTGTCATTGATATGTGGAATTACCATTGGTGCATGACGTGTTCCGAGCGGGTTGCGGCGATGGTTCCCCGCATGAACGCCGTATTGGACGCCGCTCGTCGTACAGGAATACAAATTATCTGGAATCCTTCGGATGTTGTCACCATGTATTCCGGTCATCCCTCGTATGAAAAGGGGATCGCGGTTGAATCGCGCAAAACGCCGGAAATACGCAAAGAACTCACTGTGAATTTTACCGCCAAAATGGGAGCATGCCTGTGTGGTCCCGGTTTGGCATGCCGCATCAATTATGGTCACGATGCCATGCATCCTGATTTTGTTATCGGGGAGAACGACCTGTTTTCCGCCTCGACCGACGATATATATACCATACTTTCCGACCGCGGCGTCACCGACGTGATCTATATGGGCGTTGCCACCAATATATGCGTCTTTGGCAAACCGGGCGCGCTGTCGTATCTATGGACAGCCGGTTTCAACTGCCTGCTGGCTCTCGACCTCAACGACGCCTTTACGCATTATGACCCCGCCACCGGATATACGCTGGATAAGGGGACTGAGGAAACAGACGAAAACCTGATGAAAGCCGGCATCCCTTGCATCAATATGGGAGACGAGTTCCGCAAATCGGGATGGATAAAATCCGATGCGCAGTTGGATTACGTTCGCTTTGCCCCATGGGGAAAAACGTCCCGTCCGTATCTGATGGAGGAGCAGGCGACGGTGACGCTGACCGCCCCCTGGTTGGACGAAGCGGAAATACGTTATACGGCCGACGGCAGCGAACCGATGGCAAAATCTTCCCTTTATACGCAACCTTTGGTAATCAACCAGACGCAAACACTTCGTGCGGCAGCGTTCCGCAAAGGGAAACAGGTTAGTTTACCAAGTGAAGCGTATTACGTCAGGTTGCCTTCGGGATTACCGCCCCAACCGGATATTTATCTCGATGACTTGCCCTATATCCCAAATGATTATATCCCTCACTCCAAGTATACTGAGGCCTGTCTCTGGCATCCGCAGAAAGGAAAATCATTTGAGGAGAAGCCCTTGCGAGTACGCAATACAACCTATTCGCACGGGATGGGATTCCGTGCACCGTCGTCGGTACAATACGAGATCAAGCCGGAATACGAACGTTTTGTCGCCTTGGCAGGCGTTGATGAAAATATACTGGAACAGCATCTCGGCCGGTTTCTTGCGATGCACAGCAGCGTGGTATTCAAACTTTTCATCGACGGCAAGCAGGTTGCAGAAAGTCCGGCAATAGGTATCTCACAGGAACCTTGGCGCTTCGATGTGCCGATACCCAAAGGCAGTCGCCGCATCAATCTGGTTTGTATGGATGCCGGCAGTCGCCATATGCTTGATTACGGAAATTGGATAGACGCAGGATTTGTCACAATCCGGAGGTGACACGCCGGATGGCGCCACGGCGTTCGCAAAGAGGGATACTATGACTCTTATTGTCCTTTCCGCGCGTAGTCTAAAGGATTACGCGCCCGCGGCGGTTTTGACGTCGATCTCGAATGGAAAGACGGAGATTGGAATAGTTTCCTGCCGGTGGGAATAGCCAAACGGTATAGAGCCTTTTTTTTAGCTTTTTCAGTTTGTGGGAACAGAAAAAATATATTTTTTGAGCTCCCGCAATTTGTGGGAACAGAAAAAATGTTTTTTTTAACTTTTCCGGTTTGCAGGAACAGAAAAAAAAATGTTTTTTTACTCTTCACGTTTGTGGGAATGAAATTTACACGATTTTTCTTGTTAAATTCGGCTAAATCTTTTTTTTTGGTCAACATGACGGGGCATTTTTATTAGAGGGGATAGGTTGCCTGCGACGAAACTGCCGGCAACCTATCCCATTTATTTCCAGCCCGTTCCGCCATCATATCGACCGAGCATAGCGAGCGGAGACATCTCACCATAGCACCTCAAAAAAATATTTAGCCTTAAATTCGTTTGTTATTTCCAGACTTCTTTTTATATTTGTTAAAATTTTAGATCTTTTGAGAACATGTTAAAAAAACTCTGTCCATGTATTACACGAAAGCACCCCGTCTCGGGGAAATACCCAGAATACTTTTGGAAGGCTTTCCCGATTTTCGGGAAGGGTTTAATCATGTTACTTCAGTTTTTCCTGTCAGCACAATTCATAGGAAATCATATATATTGTATCTATGTTATGTATAACTAAAAAAGTAGAATTATGAAAAAGATTCAACGTTTCAAGTTTTATTATCTCCGGAGCGCAGAACATATTCAGTATCACAGGTCGGTCTCTGTGCTTTTGCGCAAGTCGATTACGCATGGGGCAGGACGCCAACTCGGACTTACAGCATTGTGGAATACCTATCATTCCTTTTATCTAAAAGAGGATATGATCTTTAAACAAAGCCGCAGGTTGGAAGAAACAAAAGAGCTTGTAAAAATTGACAAGAATCGTAAAGCGGCGTTTAAAGCGATTAAATACACCATCATGGCGGCGATTTACAGCCAAATTCAGGCAATACAAGCCACCGGCGAGAAGTTGAACTATATTTTGAATAACTACAAGGATGCCTTTCGGCAATCCTATGGTGAAAGTATCGCGGAGATTACCAATTTCATTCATGATTTACAAAAACCATCGAATGAAGAAGATGTGGAACTGATCGGCCTGAAGGAGGCCATCGAGGCCTTGTCGACGATCAATAAACTTTTCGAGACCATTTACAATAAGCGCTCAAACGATCTGCGCAGTATAGAGGAACAGGGAACGATGCTCCAAATCCGTTCCAAAGTGGACAAAGCGTATAATGAGTTGGTGAACGGCATCAATTCCCTTTATGTTTCAAACGAGTTAACCGGACAAATATAGAGCTTCGCACATTGTTGTCGGTGATCATCGACACGATGAATGCCTATCTCGAACAGGCCGAACGCGTCTATGACCGCAGGTCGAGCCGGAAGTTTACGAAAATCTCCGATATGCCGCGCGAAACATAGCCATCGTGACACCAAATTACAAGCTTGCAGAAGAGCGCTATCATTTTTTATTTCGTTAGATTTGTACTTTCAATATGTAATACGACTGTCATGAAAACACATGTACCTTTATTCGACCCGCATACGCTGATGATCCTGCCGTCCATGGGCTGCATGGCGGAATGTAAGTACTGTTTTGGGCCTCATAAGGGAAGTGTGATGAAACGGCCTGTCGTGGATGCGATCGCCCGCTTTGCCGGAGGTTTGTGGGAGAACAGGCGCGACCGCCAAATTATTTTTCATGGTGGTGAACCATTGATCGCCGGATACGACTGGTTTGCCTATACATTAGAGATTTTGACACAGGTATTGCACCACCGGGCACGGTTCTCAATGCAATCCAACCTTTGGCTGCTCGACCGGCAATTCGTTGATTTGTTTGCCCACTACCGGGTGAGCCTTAGCACCAGTCTCGACGGCGACCGCGACCTTTGCGACAGTCAACGCGGCAAGGGCTATTTCGATAAGACGATGGCAGGCGTCCGGCTCCTGCGCGAGAATGGCCTCAATATCTCCGCTATCGCGACTGTCATGCCCAAAAATATCCATAAAATACCGGATATCTTCCGCTTCTTTGAAGATGAGCAACTATCGTTTACGTTGCGTGGCGCTGTTCCCTCACTCTCGCACGGCTACACATCCCGCGACTGCTACGTGACAAGCGCCGAGGCCGAAGCGATCTATTTCCGCACGCTGGAATATATGGAACAACACCCCACCACTATACAGGTGAAAGATGTCACAACGCCAGTACGGAATGTCTTTACCGGAAGAAGCGCACTGTGTACATTCTCCAACTGCCTGGGGCATTATGTCGCTGTCGATCCGAATGCCAATCTCTATACCTGCCAAAGGTTCTGCGGCGCCACCGAATATGCTATCGGAAACCTCTTCGACGGCAAGCCGATCGACGCGATCGCCTCACATCCCGCCTACCGTCGCATAGCCGCTAAATACAGCCAAACGCGGACAGGCTGCGGCGATTGCAAACATATCGACTATTGCAACGGCGGCTGTGTGTATAGCATGCTTGTGGCCGAGAAATACAACCAGCCCCTGCCGTTCTGCAACGATAAAGAGCCGTCCGGACGCCTGTATAAGAAACTCTTCGATGAGGTCAGTTTCAAGTTGGCACAGGATGAGGCCGCCGTCATGCTGGGCGAAGATACCCCTACGCCCTACCTCGTAATGGCTGGCGATAAGCGGCATCCACTCGAAAGGGCGAAAAACAAACGACAGTTTCTCCTCTATTATGAATGGGGCAAGACCGCCGCACCGCGCCATGCCTTTTCCAGGAGTCAGTTGGTTGATAATCTATACCTAAACATCACAAACAACTGCCCCCTTCGTTGCTCACACTGTAGTGTCGAAGCCACGAAAGGTTTTCAGGATATGCCGATTGATATGATACTATCTACTGTGCGCGAGGCCATCGCGATCGGCTATAGGGAGTTGTCGCTCAATGGTGGAGAGCCTTTTGTCTATCAGCAATTCCCCGAATTGGTCGAACGCCTGGCTGAGATCCCCCACCCCACAATGCGGCTGGCCTTGTTTACCAACCTCTATTGCGACATGGACAATGCCTTAGCCGAAAAGATTATGTGCGTGTTTAATCAGATCACGATCAGTCTCGATGGCGATGAGGAGGAGCATGACCTCCGTCGCGGCAAAGGCGCTTTTGCCCGCACCTGCGCCAATATCCTTCGCCTACAAGGCATCCCAACGACATGCAAACTCGCGGTACGCGCCTCCCTAACCCCCGAACAACGCCGGCGTGGAGTAGGCGAACGTATAAAGGAGGTGGCAAAGCAACTCGGCATCCGGCACGTCTATATCACAAACGTATTCCCCATCGGCAGGGCGAAGACGCTGGACAGTGTGTATGAACTGATTCCTCCGCAAGCCGACGCCAGCTATTTCGAGACTTTACGGGGAGGAAGAAACACCTGCGGCATAGGAAACAACCTGCATATCACGCCGGAAGGTGATATCTACCCCTGCTGGGCTTTCCTCAAAGAGGGCAAACCGCTGGGACATATACGCGACGGCCTCATCCAGGCTACAAACGCCTACCGCTGGGGCAATCACCCCTACACCGTCGATCAGTCGCAAAAGTGCAAAGCCTGCGACGTGCGTTACCTCTGCGGCGGCATCTGCCGCGCCTACAAAGACACCGATTGCAGCGCCCTGCGCGCCTCCCTCTTGAAGCTTATAGAAATAGCGAAACAACATAATCCCGTTTGATAAATAATAGGAGATAAGCATATGGATATTGAAGATATAATCCTTCTCGTTTTGGTAGGGCCGATTGTATTAGCCGGACTTCTCTCGGCGTTCGCGGGAGCAGTAATTTTTGTAGGATATATATTGCTTGCGATAGGACGAGGAATCATATCACTGTGCGAGGAAATAAAATGGTTACTATATGAGGGCGTTCTTATTATCACTGGCCAGAGATGGAAAAGCAAAAAATGGGAATGGGCATTGGCTGCAGTTAAGAGAATGACTCGGCAAGACCACTTGAAGAAAGTAGCGGTCAAATCGCCCGACCCAAAAGTGCGTCTCGCTGCCCTTAAGAAAATCAAAGACTTGGAATATCTTAAAAAAATAGCCTCACGCGATGCCGATACCGGGATTCGTAAATGGTTTTGTTGGATATTCGACGAAGAACGTCTCATCGACATCGTGCTAAACGAATCATCCTGGGATGTGTTCAAAACAGCTGTTGAACAACTCTTGAAAGGCAGTCTGGATGATACCTTGCTCAATGTGTTAACCTCTTCACTGGCAAAGCATCTAAAGACAGACGACCTACCGCAAAAAAGGGCCTGTGCCGAATATCTGCAAACCATCTATAAACAATATATAAGCCGCCGCATCATTAGGGACGGGATTCGTTCGCATATTGGTACAATAATATACGAAGGCCACGAGCACATGGATACACATACCGATTACATAGACACTCGCGGTTCTTCTGTCGAGGTATGCATGGATACCCACGTCGATGAGCATACCGACCACCCAGCCCAACCGGCTGAATATTTCAATGTAGAAGAATCTATTAAATTATAGGAGATAAGCAGATGATTTTAGAATATGAAAAAGAGGAATGGAAAGAGAAATCCTTCTATGTAATACTTTCCATGATAGGAGTCGAAGGCGTTCTATGGATCGTTTTCGCTTCTTTAGATATCGAAAAGGCCTTTTTGGCATCTTTGCTGCTTACGGCTTTGCTTGCAGTCGCCTTGACCATACTATACCTGCTTGCCCGGCTGCTGTACAGGGGCTTTCTTATCCTTACCGGGCAGGAATGGAAAAGCGCCCATGTAGGCTGGGCTTTAACGGGCGTCCGGAAAACAAGACGGCAAGATAAATTGAAGAAAATAGCATTGAATGCAGCTTTTTGGGGAGTTCGTATAGAGGCTGTTTCGAGAATTTCCGATCAGAAGTTCCTTAAAAAAGTAGTCCTAAAGGATGCGAATGGCTATGTTCGCGATGCGGCATGGAAAGAGATATCGAGTTTTGACCAGGACTTTCTCAAAGAAGTAATAACCTGAGTTCCGCATAAGCAGGAGTATAAAAGGAAGTTCGTAGAAGGGCATAAGAGTTCCGTCGAATATGGATTGAGCTTCGACCAAGCAGGCGTATCATAAAATGTTTATCAGTA
>JAISQD010000002.1 GCA_031274415.1 Tannerellaceae bacterium
TCGTATCCGCTCCTTGTCCGTGCCAGCTGGAGCGTAGCGGGGGGCGTCTTGGCCGAATCTTCCGGTGCATAGCCCTGCCCGATCAGGACATCCTGCATCTCGAGGGTGGCTCTGTCCAAGGCGTCCTTTGCCTGAAAAGCTTTGTTGGAGAGACGGAAGGAGGCCAGCTCAGCCAGCTTTTGCCCTTTCGTCACCCTGTCGCCGTTTTTTACCCAAATGGCAACGACCGGTTCGGCCGATTCGAAGCGCAGATTGGCCGATTGACAGGCTGTCAGTTTTCCGTTACTGATGAGTTCGTGGCTAAAGTCCGACGTCTGGAGGGTCATTACCGTTACTTCATGCCCTGATTCGGGCAATGCCGTCTCTACATTTTCTTCATCTCCGGTATGCTCCTTCCCCCCCGAACAGGCTGTTATCCCCAAGGACAACAAGACAATAAACAGATTGTGCCATTTCATGATAGCGGTTTGCTTTTATGGTTTTCCCTGCAAATGTAATGAAAAGTATTATATTTGCAACAATATGATGACAGTAGACGATTTTAAGCAGAACAGGAACTTTTTCCTGATGGCCGGCCCTTGTATTATTGAGGGGGAAGAGATGGCGGTACGGATTGCCGGACAGATTGTGGAGATGACAAGCCGGTTGGATATTCCTTATATCTTTAAAGGCTCCTATCGTAAGGCCAACCGTTCGCGCGTGGATTCCTTTACCGGTATTGGCGACGAGAAAGCGTTAAGGATATTGCGCAGGATTGGTGAGACATTCCATATTCCTGTGATTACCGATATCCACGAATCCGCCGAAGCGGCGATGGCTGCCGGGTATGTGGATGCGTTGCAGATCCCTGCTTTCCTGTGCCGCCAGACGGATTTGCTGGTTGCCGCCGCCGAAACGGGCAAGGTAGTCAATATAAAGAAAGGGCAGTTCCTTTCTCCCGACGCCATGCAGTTTGCCGTACAGAAAGTGGTGGATGCCGGAAATAACCAGGTCATGATCACGGAGCGGGGCACGACGTTCGGTTATACGGACCTGGTGGTGGATTACAGGGGAATCCCACGGATGCAACAGTTCGGTTTTCCGGTGATCATGGATGCCACCCATTCGCTCCAACAACCAAACCAAGCCTCGGGCATCTCCGGCGGATTGCCGGCCATGATAGAAACGATCGCAAAAGCCGCCATAGCCGTAGGCGCCGACGGCCTGTTTATAGAGACCCATCCGAACCCAAGCGAAGCAAAATCCGACGGAGCGAATATGTTGCCATTGGACTTGTTGGAAGATTTGTTGGTTAAACTGTTGCGGATACGGGAAGCTGTTGCCTGAATTACAAAGGATATTTTGTCGGTTCGGGAACAAAGTGTAACTTTGTAAAAAATAGAAATATCGATATTTTACGCACGTTAAAAGTTCGGAAGTCGATATTTTACGCACGTTAAAGATGGGAAGTCATGATATATTCCCGTAGAAGTAAAGGCGTCCGACGCTGTGCATTGTATTTAATGTGGATACCCGAGATACCATTTTAACGGACTAACTAACCCGTGATGACGGACTAACTAGCCCGCGGCAACGGACTAACTGGAAAAATCAAGGCTCCCCCAGTTACTTTCAGTCAAAAACAACTAATTGTTTTATTTTTATTTGCAGTTTGTCGGATAATGTCTATATTTGCTGCCGAAATAACAATGAAAGGCAATGAATACAATTTTAGCTCATATATATTGGTGGCGCTTCTTATTACTCCAGGGTCGTAAGGAACATGGGCATATATCTATATGAGGACTAAAAAGAAAAAATAGTTTGAAGAAGAGAGGCCTGTCGCACTTGCGGCAGGCCTCTCTTCCTTTTAAGACAAACAACAATTGGTAGAACAAATAATAAACAGGAAAACGAATGAGAATGAAAACGTATCAAGCAGACAAAAACGGCTATTACGGCGAGTTTGGCGGGGCATATATCCCGGAGATCCTGCACACATGTGTGGAGGAGTTGCAGCAAACCTATCTGGAGGTATTGGAAAGTGAAGCGTTCAGGGATGAGTACGACCGGCTGTTGTGCGATTATGTAGGGCGTCCATCCCCCCTCTATCCTGCCCGGCGGTTGAGCGAAAAGTATGGATGCACGATTTACCTCAAACGGGAAGACTTGAACCATACCGGGGCGCACAAGATCAATAATACGATCGGCCAGATTCTGTTAGCCCGACGGATGGGTAAGACGCGGATTATTGCCGAGACCGGGGCGGGACAACATGGCGTGGCGACGGCCACCGTTTGCGCACTGATGAATATGCCATGCACGGTCTATATGGGAAAGACGGATGTCGAACGGCAGCACGCCAACGTACAGAAAATGGAGATGCTGGGGGCTACCGTGACGCCGGTCACTTCCGGCAATATGACACTGAAAGACGCCACCAATGAGGCGATCCGCCACTGGTGCTGCCACCCCTCGGATACGTATTATATTATCGGTTCGACCGTAGGGCCGCATCCCTATCCGGATATGGTCGCCCGTCTGCAGTCGGTGATCAGCAAAGAGATAAAGAGGCAGTTGCAGGAGAAAGAGGGGCGCGACTATCCCGATTACTTAGTGGCCTGCGTAGGAGGGGGGAGCAACGCCGCCGGTACGATCTACCACTACTTAGACGACGAGCGGGTCAGGATTGTCCTGGCCGAAGCCGGGGGGAAAGGGATTCATTCGGGGATGAGCGCCGCCACGATCCGGCTGGGGAGAAAGGGCATTATACATGGCGCCTGTACGTTGGTCATGCAAAACGAAGACGGCCAGATCGAAGAGCCTTATTCCATCTCCGCAGGCCTGGATTATCCGGGAATAGGCCCGATGCACGCCCACCTTTCCCACACGAAAAGGGCGACCGTTCTTTCCGTAGACGACGATGAGGCGATACAGGCTGCTTTTGAACTCACGAAGCTGGAAGGGATTATTCCGGCATTGGAAAGCGCCCATGCGTTGGGCGCGCTCGGCAAGATGAAATGTAAACCGGAGGATATCGTCGTCCTGACCCTATCCGGACGGGGTGATAAAGATATGGACACCTATATAAAAGCTTTTACACAATGAACTACACATTTAGAACGGAAACGAAGAAAATACCGGGCGACTTGCACACCCCGGTCAGTATTTACCTGAAAGTACGCGATATCTATCCGAAGTCGGCGTTGTTGGAAAGCGCTGATTTTCATGGAAACGAAAACAGCCTCTCCTTCATCGCCCTGTGCCCTTTGGCCAGTATCGGCATCAATAGCGGGGAATGCGTCGCCACTTTCCCGGATGGGAAAACCGAGCGGACAGCCGTAGCGGCAGAGGGTTATGGCGTGGCGGATGCGCTGAACGCTTTCCTCCATCGTTTCAGGATAGAGGGCAGGGACAGGGAGACGTGCGGACTGTTTGGCTATACGGCCTTCGACGCGGTACGTTACTTTGAGCCTGTACCGGTGATGGAAGCACACCACGACGAGAACGATGCGCCGGATATGCTGTATATATTGTACCGGTATATCCTTGTTTTCGATCATTTCAAAAACGAACTGACCTTGATCGAACTCCTGCAGGAAGAGGAGGAGAGCCGTTTGCAGGAGATCGAAACACTGATCGAAAACCGCAACTACGCCTCCTACAACTTCACGGCCGTCGGACAGGAGACATCAACTGTCACGGGAGAAGAATATAAGGCGATGGTACGGCAGGGGATCAGGCATTGCCTGCGGGGCGATGTCTTCCAGATCGTACTGAGCCGCCGGTTTGAGCAGGCGTTTAAGGGGGACGACTTTAAGGTCTACCGCGCTTTGCGGAGCATCAATCCCTCTCCTTACCTCTTTTATTTTGATTTCGGCGGCTTCCGGATCTTCGGCTCTTCCCCCGAAACCCACTGCAAGGTGACGAACGGCCATGCTGCGATCGACCCGATTGCCGGGACAGCGTTCCGCACCGGTCATGATGCGCTGGACAAGCAGCGTACCGAAGCGCTGTTGGCCGACCCGAAAGAGAATGCCGAACATGTCATGCTGGTGGATCTTGCCCGTAACGACCTGAGCCGTAATGCGCGGGATGTCAAGGTGGACTTCTATAAAGAGGTGCAGTATTACAGCCATGTGATCCATCTGGTCTCGCGTGTCAGCGGGAATATCCATGCCGGCAGCAATCCCGTCAAAACGTATATTGATACCTTTCCGGCAGGGACGTTGAGCGGTGCGCCGAAAGTCCGCGCGATGCAACTGATTACGGCTATAGAGAAGCATAACCGCGGGGCGTATGGCGGCTGTATCGGGTTTATCGGGTTCAATGGCGATTTGAACCAGGCGATTACCATCCGCTCCTTCGTCAGCCGTGGGAATGTGCTGTATTACCAGGCAGGCGCCGGCATTGTGGCCAAAAGCCATGACGAACGCGAATTGCAGGAGGTCAACAGCAAGCTGGATGCACTGAAGAAAGCCATCGACATGGCGGAGAAACTGAAGAATTAACCCCTCAAAAACAACAGACAATGAACATATTACTATTGGACAACTACGACTCCTTTACCTACAACCTGCTCCATATCCTCAACGAGCTTGGCATGGACGTAGAGGTACACCGCAACGACAGGATCACATTGGATGAGGCTGGCCGTTTCGACAAGATTCTTCTTTCGCCCGGCCCCGGCATACCGGAGGAGGCGGGCATCCTGCTTCCCTTAGTCAAACGCTATGCGCCGACAAAAAGCATACTGGGCGTCTGCCTCGGAGAGCAGGCGATAGGGGAGGCGTTCGGTGCGAAACTGGTCAACCTCGCGAACGTCCATCACGGCGTTTGTTCGGATATCCGTATCGTTGCACAGGATCCCCTGTTTGAGGGGCTGGCTCCGGGTTTTCGGGCGGGGCGGTACCACTCGTGGGTGGTTGCTAAGGAGGGGCTTCCCGACTGCCTGGAAATAACGGCCGAAGACGGGGAAGAGGGACACATCATGGCGTTGCGGCACAGGCAATACAATGTAAGGGGTATTCAGTTTCATCCCGAATCCATCCTGACACCCCAGGGGAAGAGACTCATAGAAAACTGGTTAAAAATCTAAATAAAGCACCAACAATGAAACAGATATTATACAGATTGTTCGAGCACCGCTATTTAGGTCGCGACGAAGCGCGGCGGATACTGAACGACATCGCCACAGGGAAGTACAACGATTCCCAGATCGCCAGCCTGATTACCGTATTCCTGATGCGCAATATCTCCGTCGAGGAGCTGACGGGGTTCAGGGAATCCCTCTTGGAGATGCGCCTGCCGGTCGACCTGTCGGAATACAAACCCATTGATATTGTGGGTACGGGCGGTGACGGGAAAAATACATTCAACATCAGTACCACCGCCTGTTTTGTCCTGGCAGGCGCCGGATACCATGTCGTGAAACACGGCAACTACGGGGCGACGTCGGTCAGCGGCGCCAGTAACGTGATGGAGCAGCATGGCGTCCGGTTTACCACCGACACGGCGAAGCTGCGGCGGTCGATGGACAGTTGCCGCATCGCCTACCTGCACGCCCCGCTGTTCAATCCGGCGCTGAAGGCGGTCGCTCCGGTGAGGAAAAGCCTGGGGGTAAGGAGCTTCTTTAATATGTTAGGCCCGTTGGTCAATCCGGTCGTTCCGGCCTACCAGTTGCTTGGCGTATACAATTTGCCCCTCTTGCGGCTGTACAGTTATACCTATCAAGAGAGCGCGACCCGTTTTGCCGTTGTCCACAGCTTGGACGGCTTTGACGAGATCTCGCTGACCTCCGAATTTAAGGTGTCCATGCCTGAAAAGGAAAAGCTCTATACGCCGGAAATGCTGGGCTTTGCCCGTTGCCGGGAGTCGGACCTGGATGGGGGGGAGACGGCCGGAGAAGCGGCAGCCATCTTCGATCGTGTGCTGGAGAACAGGGCGACGGCGGCACAAAGGAACTGTGTCGTCGCCAATGCCGCATTTGCCATCCAGGTGATCTGCCCCGAAAAGAAGATAGAGGCCTGCATCGCGGAGGCGGGAGAGGCGTTGGAGAGTGGCCGTGCATTGCAGGCGTTCAAAACATTCCTTACATTAAATACCTGAACGATGAAAGATATCCTGACAGAGATCGTCCATAATAAACGGATAGAAGTAGAGCGGCAGAAAAAAGCCGTCGACCTGCCGACCCTCATCGCGATGGGGCATGAGAGCTTGGAACGGAAGACCCGCTCCATGCGTGAGGCGCTGGCCGGATCGCCATCCGGTATTATTGCGGAATTTAAACGGAAGTCGCCATCCAAAGGATGGTTCTATCCCGAAGCGGATGTCGCCTCGGTCGTCCCGGAGTATGAACGGGCGGGGGCTTCGGCCTGTTCCATCCTGACCGACGGGGACTATTTCGGCGGCTCATTGCGCGACCTGCAACGCGCCCGCAACGTGGTTCAACTCCCTTTGCTACGGAAAGATTTCATCATAGATCCCTACCAGGTGTACCAGGCGCGGATCATGGGCGCAGACGCCATCCTGCTGATTGCGGCGGTGTTGGAGAGGGACGAAGCGTTGGAGCTGTCGCAGACGGCGCATGCGTTGGGGCTGGAAGTCCTGTTGGAAGTACACGACGAACGGGAGCTGGATTGGCTCAACCCCTCGGTCGATATGCTGGGTGTCAACAACCGTCACCTCGGGACGTTCCATACGGATGTGGAAAACTCGTTCCGCTTGGCCGGACAGATGGCTGGGGTGACACGGTCGACCGGATATGCTCCCCTGATGGTTTCGGAAAGCGGCCTCTCGGACTGGGAGACCGTTGCACGGTTACGGCAGATCGGCTTTCGCGGATTCCTGATAGGAGAGGCGTTTATGAAAACAAAACAGCCGGGCAACAGTCTGTCCGGCTTTATCGGAGGAGGCGTATGATCATTAAAGTATGCGGTATGCGCGATCCGGAAAATATCCTCCAGGTTGCCGCACTGGACATCCATTGGATGGGATTTATTTTCTACGCGGGATCGGGCAGGCGGTTTATTACGCCGGGTGACCCGCTGGTCGGAGAAAAGGAACGGACGCTTACTTGCCGGCTGCCGGCGGTCAACATCCGGCTGGAAAAGGTCGGCGTCTTTGTCGACGCTTCCATAGAAGAGATGATGCATACCGCCGCCCGCTTCTCGCTGGATTACCTGCAACTGCATGGCAGCGAATCGCCCGACACCTGCTACGCGTTGCAGAAAAGAGGCTTCTCCCTCATCAAGGCATTCCCCGTCCAGACAGCAAAAGACCTTGAGCGGACAAAGGACTATGATGGCCTCGCTGACTATTTCCTGTTCGATACAAAGTGTGCGGGATATGGCGGCTCGGGACGGTCGTTCGACTGGATAACCCTCTCTGCATACGAAGGGGAGACCCCTTTCCTGTTGAGCGGAGGGCTGCGCCCCGGCAGTATGGATGCGATCCGCCGCTTTCACCATCCCTGTCTTGCAGGGGTTGACCTCAACAGCGGCTTCGAGACAGAACCGGGGATAAAAAACGTACCGGAACTGTCCGGTTTTATTCACAAACTACAACAATAAACGATATGAATCACATTACACAACTCTTTGAGACAAAGCAACACGATATCCTGTCCGTTTACTTTACGGCAGGCTATCCCGGACTGAACGATACCGCCCCGCTGCTCCGCCTCCTGGCCGCGAAAGGCATTGATATGGTAGAGGTAGGCATCCCCTTTTCCGACCCCATGGCGGACGGCCCTGTGATTGAGGAAGCATCTACACGTGCGCTGCGCAACGGGATGACGCTCCGCCTGCTGTTCGATCAGCTGAAAGAGATCCGCAACGAGGTATCTATTCCTATTCTCCTGATGGGCTACCTCAATCCGGTGATGCAATTCGGCTTCGAGCGCTTCTGCCAAAAATGCGCCGAAACAGGGATCGACGGCATGATCATCCCCGACCTCCCTTTTGCCGACTACATCTCCTCCTACCGTGAGACGGCAGCGCAGTATGGCCTGAAAGTCATTATGCTGATTACCCCCGAAACATCCGAAGAGCGTATCCGCCTGATCGACAACCACACGGATGGCTTTATTTATATGGTATCCAGCGCTGCCGTGACAGGTGCGCAACAGCATTTCGACGAACAGCGGCAAGCCTATTTCCGGCGGATCGACGGCATGAACCTGCGCAATCCCCGCCTGGTCGGCTTCGGTATCAGCAACAAAGCAACCCGCGATGCCGCCAACGCCTACTCGTCCGGCGCCATCGTCGGCAGCAAGTTTATTCAACTCCTTTCCGCCGAACCGTCCGCCGAAGAAGCGATCAACAAACTGCTTTCTGAGTTGAGAGTTGAGAGTTGAGAGTTGAGAGTTGAGAGTTGAGAGTTGAGAGTTGAGAGTTGAGAGTTGAGAGTTGAGAGTTGAGAGTTGAGAGTGGCGGTGGGCTTCGACAGGCTCAGCCACCGAA
>JAISQD010000071.1 GCA_031274415.1 Tannerellaceae bacterium
CTCACGCAGATAACCGAGTAAACTCGAATTAGTAAGTTCACTGACTTTACTGATTGCAATGGTTTGCTCTTGTTTTTCCGGTTGAAAGCCTGTTTCCCGATGAAAAGAAAAAGAGGCTACGCCGGTAATCCGTTGTTCCAGTAATTGCATGGCTTTACCATTGGAACAATTTTCCATGCGCATAACGAGGTCAATAAGTGTCCCACCTTCGGCAGTTCCGTAGTCTATCCACAAGTTTTTATTGTAATCCACTTTCATGCTGGCATCGCGGTCTTCCCTGAATGGAGAATGATACATACCGTAATAGCTGTTGTCTTTTGCCGGATAAATACCTGAACCGGCAAGGTAATCCCGTATCGGGAACTGATTGATTGTTTTTGAATCCATACTGTTGTTTTTTAGTGATTTAATAATTTTTTCTTCTTTCACGGGAATATCTCCATCCTGCGAAATAGTACTTTACATTACAATGTGTATATAGGATACAAGGTAAAGTAAAGCGTTTCCGGCACTCCCACCGGAAACTTTACTTTATCCTATTATCTATGCACCCGTAGTAAGGTAAAGCGGTTTTAATAATGATACCCGGAATTGAATCCGTACTTCTTGGCGGAATCTTTCACTATCATCCGCTTATTTTCAAGGAAAGTTTTTAGTTTTCCCAACTTGTTTTCGCCATATACGCAACCAATTGACGCATAACCATGTTTGAGCGCTTTTATCAACTCGCTGTAACCGTACAACTCCGCTTCGGGAAAAGCCGTTTCTAATGCCTGTCTGTGCTGCTCATCTTTCAGTTCAAAGTAATCATAGAAGTGGGATTCTCTTTTTTCTTTGTTGAAGCTGTATCCATCGACCAATTCGGGCAATGCGTTTTCATTGATGCGGAACGCAAATGGTTGAAAGTCCATAGCACGGATGTGAATCGCCTGAACCGTACTTACATTGCTGTCCAATTTATCTTTCGCGACTTCCAAAACAGTTTCGGCTTTGTTGTTCAATTCTGTTCCGATATGCCCTCGTGCGTTTTCATCCGCTTTGTTCTGATGCAGGATGGTATGAATGTGTATCTGCCGTTCGTCCGTCCATTGCATAAGTTTGGAAATAATCTTGGTTGCTTCGCTCGGACTGTTGATGTCATAAACCATATCGCGGACGCCATCGATAATGACTAATCCCAATCCTTCCGTATGATAAATAGCCTCTTCCACAATCGCAATCCGAATTTCCGGTGTGTGCCTGCGTAATGTAAGGAACTCCAGATTCTTTGGTTCTTTGGCCAAAGGCAATTCCGCCATGCGAACGATACGTTTCATCACCTTTTGGCAATGGTACGGACTTTGTTCAGTATCTACATACAGAATTTTCCGCTTGTTTTCAGGCAGTTCAGCGGCATATTGCAATACTGTGCCATTTTTCAATGCCGCGGCGACAATCGCCGATACATTAAAAGTCTTTTTACTCTTTGCCTTCCCGATGGATGCGCTGAAATTGCCCAGTGTCCCGATGGCTGAACCATGTATTTTGAGGATTTCAGGGGCAATGATATACTCGCCTGTAAGCGTCAGTCGGGCTGCTTGCCATAGAATGGTGATTCCCTCACTCTTTGTTTGGTCTGCCATAACTTACTTCTTTAAGGGTTTATTTGACATCAAATAAGCTTCCGCCTCCTGCTGTATTTGCTGGTTTGTCTTTATGGGATTTTGGCGAAGCCAGTTTTCCAATTCCGACTTCTCGAAATAAAGCATCTTCCCTTGCGGCTTGTAATGCGGTATTTGACCGGAGGAAGTGAGTTTATACAAATAACTCTTTGAAAGATTCAAAAACTCGCTTGCTTCCTCAAAGCTAAGAATACTTTTGACGATAAAAAGAGACTGCTCCAATTTGGAGACTCTGTTTTCTAAATTCTGTTCCATTTTAATTCGATTTATGAGATTATTAAAATGGGTAGCGCTACCCGTTAATTTGTCAACGGTGCAAATATAGGGTGTGGTTCATGCGTAAATGATTGAGAATGTTTGAGGTCTCAACCTGTTCTCAATGTTCTTTCAGTTCTTTGATGTATTTGTCAATGATATGACAATCTTTGGGCGGTGATTCTTTGACTTGGTACAATAGGGATGATAGATTATTCTGGGATAAGATAATATCCGTATCTGAATAGAACAATTTTTCCTGTGCGCTTACAGCTTGCCATTCCATAGTAATATAGCTTCTGCTTTCCAACTGCCAGAGAAAGTACACTAATAGCTTATTCTTATTACGGGCTATATTCAATGGATTCGATAAATTACATGAAAATAAATTGATTAAGCCTTCCTGTGTTATGGGGTCTTTAAACACATTGATTTCATTCAGGCAATTTGCCAAAAGAGTGAGTTGTTCTTCATCCAATTTGGGTTCAAGTGTCCGTTTGGCTTTGGGTTTCTCCGATACCGGCTTTTTATTCGGCTTTTCTATCGTCGGGAGTTCTGCTTGTGAGACGATGCCTAATTGTTTCAATATTCCGTCTATGTACTTTACATACTTTGATAATGCTGTGAACCGTTTAATGACTGAGAAATAAGGCAATTCTGTAAATATGTCGAGTTGTTGATGATGGATTTGGTAATTGATGGAGGCATGATTGCAGGTGATGTATTTTTTTCTTTCATCGGAAGTCAACTCCTCGATAAAATTACTATTCCACAGAAAATTCTTTTGATCTGTGTATTCGTATATGGATGAAATAATACTGTGATTTTCTCTTAGTTCGTGAGCAAGTTCGGTTGTGGCTGCATCCAATTCGGCTTCAAGGTAGGAGATTCTTAATTCCTTCTTCTTCATATAGTTCACTTTGAGCGATAAACTATCCACCATACCCTGATAATCAGATTGTATGTATGCGTTCATCACTTCTTGAGCATCTTTTATTGCTTTTTCTAATGTATCCATGCGTTTTTTATTTTGGCAACAAATATACCGAATCTATGTGAAAAACAAGGCGTTTGTCTTCCTTCTCTTTCCTTTTCTATCTGGGCAAGCAGTATGTACATAGTATGTACATTGAAAAACAATAGGCGGTTACTTTTTATCGTAACCACCTTGTTTTCAGTGTAGCGAGACGGGGCTATGATCCCCGGACCTCATGATTATGAATCATGCGCTCTAACCAACTGAGCTATCTCGCCAAGATATTTTTTGAACGCTGCAAAAGTAGAGGTTATTTTTATCTTCTGCAACTCTTTCCTCCAAAAAAATCATGCGCTCTAAATGGAGGTGCTGGGGAAACCGACATTTCTTCGGCACCATCTACCTTTTTCTTCGGCACCATCTACCCTTTTGATAAGGAGCAACTACCTGCGTGTTCGGTATGTAGTGATCGTTCGCCAATTGGCGGTCAACTGTTCGCCAATTGGCGGTCAATCGTTCGCCAGTTGGCGAACGATCGTCCTCCATATGGCGAACGATCAATGTGTCGGGAGGAAGGAGCTACTTGTTGCCGAAGAACGAGTTACTTGTTGCCGAAGAAAAAGGTAAGGTCTCCCATGTTAAATAGATTTTAGTGTATACCGGTGTTTTTTTGTTTTACTATATCGTTCTTTTGGATTCTTTTATGTACCTTGCAAGACTTAATATTTTAACCTAATGAAAAAAGAGAAGTTTCATATTGAATATATTTTGGGCACTGTTTCGAAAAGAAGTTTATGGAATCATATTACGACTCCTCCCGGATTATCTTCATGGTTTGCTCACGACGTCATTATTCATGATGACAAATATATTTTTAAATGGGATAAGGAAGAACAGGTGGCGGAAATCTTGTCGATAAAGCCTGAAATAAATATCCGTTACCATTGGATGGATGACGAAGAGGATCATACGTACTTTGAATTTAAAATCCATTCGGTCGAGTTAACGGGAGCTACCGCACTTGAAGTCACCGACTTTGCCGAGCCTGACGAGAAGCAGGATTCCATCGAATTATGGGATACCCAAATAGAAGAATTAAAGCGCACGTTAGGTATTTAGCTTTGTTTTACAGAATCAGATAGGCATCATATCGTTTTTTACATTACTTTTGCTCTCTCAATCAATCGGCAATGTTGAAATTAAAACGATTATATACTTTCATGCTGCAAACCTTCTTTCCGTTGTTTATTATGACCTTCGGAATCTGTTTGTTTATTGTACTGATGCAATTCCTTTGGAAGTATATTGATCTGATGGTCGGAAAAGGGCTGGATATGCTGGTTTTAGGAGAAATGTTCTTTTATGCCGCCTTATCACTCGTCCCGCTGGCTCTTCCGCTGGCTATCCTGCTTGCTTCGCTTATGACTTTCGGTAATTTAGGTGAACGCCTGGAGCTGTTGGCCATGAAGTCGGCCGGCGTATCCCTTATCCATATCATGCGGCCATTGATTATCTTCGTCGCTTTTGTCTGTGTCGGCGCCTTTTTCTTCCAGAATAATGTCCTGCCTGTCGTTCAAACTAAGCTGTATGCCCTTTTATATTCCATGCGCCAAAAATCCCCGGAGTTGGATATCCCCGAAGGTGTTTTTTATAAAGATATTCCTAACTTTAGTGTCTATATCAAAGAGAAAGACCCGCGCACCGGCTTATTGAAGAATGTAAAGATTTACGATTATTCGGAAGGATTCATCAACGTACGAATTATCCTGGCCGATTCAGGCCGGCTGAAAACATCCGCCGATAAACTATTCCTTGTACTGACGCTGTATAATGGCGAATCTTTTGAAAACCTGAAAAAACAGTCAAGCGCCATCCAGATAAAAGAGGCCGTTCCCTACAGGCGGGAATCTTTCGAGACAAAAGATATCCTGATCGAATTTGACGCGAACTTTATCCGGACGGATGAATCCCTCTTTCAAAACCAATACCTGGGGAAGAACCTGGCCGATCTGCAATTGTTCATCGATTCGGTTGCCGTGCGTGTAGACAGTATCAAGAACTTGAATGCCAATATTCTGTATAATAACTCATACAAAAAGAGCATTGAAACCCCATTGCCGGTCGTCCACCCGTTGAACGAAGCGAATGAGCAGGGAACACCGGAGGAAGCATCCGCCGCTATTACATTATACTATGACAGTTTGTACCTGGCTGAGTCGCCCGGCAATAAGGTCGCTTTATTGAACCGGACAAAATCGGCTATCGAAAACGTAAAAAACGAGTATGTTTTTAAAGCAATGGTTATTGGGGAAGAGGCGTATAAACTGCGAAGGCATTTCACCGAATGGCACTCCAAATTCACGGTTTTATATACCTGCCTTGCTTTCTTTTTCATAGGCGCACCGTTAGGCGCTATTATCCGTAAGGGAGGACTCGGTATGCCGGTCGTTATTTCCGTCCTCTTGTTTATCTTTTATCATATCGTATATAATACAGGATTTAAGATGGCGCGTGACGGCGTATGGCAGGCATGGCAAGGGATGTGGCTGGGTGCGTTTTTCCTGACGCCTTTAGGCCTCTTTCTTACCTACAAAGCAGTAAACGATTCGGTTATACTGAATGCCGACACCTATCTGAATGCGCTAAAGAATATAATAGGGAAACGTTCATCCCGGAAAATAGAAAGGAAAGAGGTCATTATATTTACCCCTGATTATCCAAGCCTCGTCTCAAGATTAGGCCGGCTGACGGACACATGCCAGGCCTATCTGTCCAAACACCGGCGATGGCTGAATTATATCGCCTACTGGAAAGAAGGCGGTAAAGATCCGGCAGCAGAGCAGATAACGAAAGAGATGGAAACAATCATTGAAGAATTGGGCAATTCCGATCAAAATCTTATTTTAAACAAACTGATGGATTATCCGGTCATCGGAGGATACAAACAATTAGGCGCCCACCTGAATAAAACAGCCTGTTTATGTATCGGAGGCTTCCTCCCGTTGGGACTATTTATTTATTTCTTTGCCATTTACCAACGGAAGCTGCTCAGGCAGGACATACGAACCGTGCAGGCTGTAAGCGATGAGCTGAAAGAAATGATTAACGATTTAAAAACGAGAGAAAATATATGAGCGAGATTAAATTAAACACCATTGAAGAGGCGATAACAGACTTTAGGGAAGGAAAGTTCCTGATCGTTGTCGACGACGAAGATCGTGAAAACGAGGGTGATTTTATCATTGCTGCTGAAAAGATAACGCCGGAAAAAGTGAATTTCATGATGACGCATGGGCGCGGAGTCTTATGCGCCCCAATAACGGAGGAGCGCTGTGAAGAGCTGGAACTGAACATGCAAGTAACCAATAATACCTCTGTCCTCGAAACGCCGTTTACAGTGACAGTCGACAAATTGGGCGGCGGTTGTACAACCGGCGTATCCATGTACGACCGGGCGCAAACGATCCTTGCGCTTGCCGACCCGGATACCAAACCGTCCGACCTCGGGCGTCCGGGGCATATCAATCCGTTACGCGCCCGTTCACGTGGCGTATTGCGCCGTTCGGGACATACGGAAGCAGCGGTAGACTTAGCCCGTTTGGCAGGACTTTATCCGGCCGGCGCACTGATTGAAATCATCAACGAAGACGGGACGATGGCGCGCCTTCCCGACTTAATCAAAGTCGCTAAGAAATTTGATATTAAGATGATCAGCATCAGAGACCTGATCGCTTTCCGTTTACAGAACGAATCCATTGTCGACAAGGGAGTGGAAGTGGATATGCCGACACAATACGGGCATTTCAGGTTGATTCCTTTCAAACAAAAAAGTAATGGATTGGAACATATCGCGTTAATTAAGGGTACTTTTACCAAAGACGAACCCATACTTGTACGCGTACATTCGTCGTGCGCCACCGGAGATATCTTCGGCTCCCTGCGGTGCGAGTGCGGAGAACAGCTTCGCAAAGCCATGCAGCTGATTGAAGATGAGGGGAAAGGAATCATCGTTTATCTGAACCAGGAAGGCCGCGGGATCGGTTTGATGGAAAAGATCAAGGCGTATAAACTACAGGAGGATGGCCTGGATACGGTGGACGCCAATTTACACTTGGGACATCAGGCCGATGAAAGGGATTATGGAGTAGGCGCACAGATATTACGCCATATCGGTGCGTGTAAAATGCGCTTATTGACCAATAATCCGGTTAAACGCGTAGGCCTCGAAGCCTATGGGCTGACTGTTATAGAAAATGTCCCGATCGAAATAACCCCCAACCCATACAATGAATTTTACATGAAAACGAAAAAGGTACGTATGGGGCATGAGCTTCATAACATTAAATAACTATACAAAAAATCAATAGTATGACACACGTTTCAGATCGTTTAGAAAGTTTATCGCCTTCAGAAACACTGGCCATGTCGCAAAAAAGCCAGGAACTGAAAGCCCAGGGGATTGATGTGATTAACCTAAGCGTAGGAGAACCGGATTTCTTTACGCCGGATCATATCAAGGAAGCGGCTAAAAAAGCCATTGACGACAATTTCTCTTTTTATTCTCCCGTTCCGGGATATATGGATCTTAGGAACGCTATCGTAGAAAAACTGAAAAAGGAAAACAACCTGGCGTATACCGCCGACCGGATCATCGTATCCGGTGGTGCGAAGCAATCGGTTTGTAATGTGTTGTTGAGCATCATCGGGCCGGGGGACGAGGTCATTATACCGGCTCCCTATTGGGTGAGCTATGTTGAAATGGTGAAATTGGCGGAGGGTACAAACGTGATCATCCCGGCAGGGATCGAACAGGATTTCAAAATCACGCCGGCTCAGCTGGAGGCGGCGATCACGCCGAAGACAAAAGCATTGATCCTTTGTTCCCCGTCCAACCCGACAGGTAGCGTATACGGCAAAGAGGAGTTGAAAGGGTTGGCGGATGTCCTCTCCCGTTATCCCAATATCATCGTCCTGGCCGACGAGATCTACGAACACATCAACTATGTAGGCGCCCACCAGAGCATTGCCCAGTTTGAATCGATCAAAGACAGGGTCGTCGTCATCAATGGCGTATCAAAAGCGTATGCGATGACCGGATGGCGTATCGGATTTATTGCCGCTCCATTATGGATTGCAAAGGCGTGCAACAAATTGCAGGGACAATATACTTCCGGCGCCTCTTCCATTGCACAAAAGGCCTCTGTCGCCGCTTTTACGGGAGATCAGTCCTGTGTGGAAACGATGCGTGAGGCATTCCTCCGCCGCCGCGACCTGGTCGTGGAACTGTGTAAAGCTATTCCGGGATTGCAGATCAACGTTCCTCAAGGCGCTTTTTATCTTTTCCCCAAAGTGAGCGCATACTATGGAAAGAGCGCCGGAGGCCGTAAGATCAATGATGCAGCCGATTTAGCTATGTATCTGTTGGAGGCCGGACATGTGGCTACCGTTGGCGGCGCCGCTTTCGGGGCTCCCGAATACCTCCGCCTTTCTTATGCCACTTCCGATGAGAACCTGGTTGAGGCTATCCGGCGCATCAGGAAAGCTTTAGCGGAATTAAGCTGATTTTGCATACCGATTAAATGTCGTATATTTGCGTCATAAACTAATATAATCTTTAGGTATGACCGGAAAAGGAGACATTCTATTTAGTTACTCAAGCAGTGATGAGGTCATTCTGCAACATCTGGGAATGCAGTTAAAGCAGATGAGATTGAACAGAAACCTGACCCAGGGAGAGCTTAGCCGGCTGTCCGGCATTTCCCGCAGTGCGATAAGTGATCTGGAAAACAAAGGGAGCGGTTCAATGAACTCTTTCGTCAGGATATTGAGAGCGTTAGAGAAACTGGAGATACTCAACCACTTTATCTCTGAAGCGCCGGTCAGTCCGATCCAGATTGCTAAACTGAAAGGTAAAACCCGTAAACGAGCCTCAGGCGTAAGCAAAAGGAAAAGCGACAGGGAGGAATCGGAATGGTAGATTACGCAAATGTGAAGCTGTGGGGAAAGCTCGTGGGCGTAGTCTCCTGGGATCCGGCTAAACAAACGGCCAGCTTTGAATACGCACCGAAGTTCCTGCAAAGCGGACTGGAGATATCACCCATCCGGATGCCGGCTGAACAAAACAGGATATATTCTTTTCCCGAACTGAATTTCGAGACGTTTAAAGGCTTACCGGGTATGCTTGCCGATTCTTTGCCGGATCATTTCGGGAATACCCTTATCAACCGGTGGCTGGCCGAACAGGGGCGAGCCCCGGATTCCTATAACCCGATAGAAAGACTATTATATCAAGGTAAGCGCGGTATGGGCGCTTTGGAGTTTGAGCCGGCGGAAAAGGTCGTATCAAACGCCGCGACCAGGATAGAACTCGAAGGGTTGGTGGAGGCTGCCCGTATCGCCCTGAGTGACAAAGAAAAGTTAGATACCCGCCTGCAAGGAAAAGAGTCCGGCTTATTGCAGATCATGAAAGTGGGGACTTCGGCCGGGGGAGCAAGGGCGAAAGCGGTGATTGCCTATAACGAGCATACGCGGGAGGTGAAGTCAGGACAGTTAAATGCGCCCGAAGGGTTTACCCATTGGCTGATCAAATTGGATGGGGTAACAAACGGCGGATTGGGCGGCCCGAAACACTTCGGGCGGATAGAGTATGCCTATTTTAAGATGGTAACCTCTTGCGGTATCGAAATGACCGATTGTCGATTGCTGGAAGAAAACGGCAGGGCGCATTTTATGACCAGACGTTTTGACCGGATAGGACATCATGAGAAATTGCACATGCAAACGCTTTGTGGGCTGACACATTTCGATTTCAATATGCCGGGAGCCTATTCCTACGAACAGCTGTTTCAGACGATGCGTACCTTGCGGCTTCCTTATGCAGAGGCGGAACAGGCCTATCGAAGAATGGTCTTTAATGTCGTTGCCCGTAACCAGGATGATCATACAAAGAACATCTCGTTCCTGATGGACAAGGATGGCAAATGGAGGCTGTCGCCCGCTTATGACATGGCCTATTCCTATAACCCCAAAGGGGATTACACCTCGCTCCATCAGATGTCGATAAATGGAAAGCGGGATCATTTCACAAAAGAGGATTTGTTGAACGTGGCGCAATCCATGCATATCAAGAAAGCGCATGAGGTGATTGAAGAGGTCGTTTCATCCGTATCGCAATGGGGTAGGGTAGCGGCGGAATATGGCGTTCCGGAAAGTGACGTCAAACGTATAGCGGCGACGCACCGGCTTATCTGGTAAAAAAGAAAAGCTGTCCGGTTTCGGGCAGCTTTTCTTTTTTATAGGATGAACACCTCGACCTTAGTCTACGTTCAACGTGACGCGTTTGATAGCGACAACCGTAAGGTCTTTGTTTTGCTGTTTCAGGTATTGCTCGATCGTCAATTTGGCGTCTTTCACAAACTCCTGTTGCAACAAGGTGTTGTCTTTATAGAACTTCTGCACTGCGCCTTCGGCAATACGGTCCAACAAGTTTTCGGGTTTCCCTGCCTGACGTGCCTTATCGCGGGCGATATCCATCTCCTGATCGATCACCTTTTGTTCGACCTCTTCCGGACGGACAGCCACCGGATTCATTGCCGCCACCTGCATAGCGACGTCACGCGCTACCTGATAGGCTACGCCCGGTTGGTTGAATGCCACGATCGTAGCCAGCTTGTTTCCCGGATGAATATAAGAGATGGTGGAAGCGCCATTGATAAACTCATAAAAGCCCAGCTCCATCTTTTCACCCGTCACGCCGATACGGTCGGTAATATGTGCCTGAACAGGGCGCCCGTCAGCCATGGGAGAAGCCAATAGGTCTTCCAGGGAGGCCGGTTTCCTGTCCATTGCTATATCCAGGATATCCCGGGTCAAGGCGACGAACTGTTCGTTCTTCGCTACAAAATCCGTTTCGCACTTCAGTGCGACGATCGCTGCGAAATCCTCTTTTTCGGTAGCCAGCACACAGCCCTCGGAAGCATCGCGATCCGAACGCTTTGCGGCAATAGCCTGACCCTTTTTACGGATGATTTCCATCGCTTTATCGAAATCTCCACCTGCTTCTTCCAAAGCGTTCTTACAATCCATCATACCCGCTCCGCTCATTTTGCGTAAGTGGGAGATATCAGCCATTGTAACTGCCATAATCTAAATCCTCGTATTTTATTAGTCTTCCAATTCAATATCTTTCGCTACCCTGTCAAGCACTTTTGCGTTCAACGCTTCTTCGTCTTCCCTCTTTGTACGCTCTTTCTTTACGGCAGCTTTTGCCTTGCGCTCTCTTCTGGGAGCCACCTCTTCCGAGGATTCCGTCGTATCAATCTTTTCCGCCTTGCGTTCCTGCAAGCCCTCATTGATGGCTTCGCATACCGCGCCGAGAATAATCTCTACCGATTTTGTCGCGTCATCATTGGCGGGAATCATAAAATCTATATTTGTCGGGTTGGAGTTCGTATCGACCATACCGAATACGGGAATACCCAAACGGTTGGCTTCGCGAACCGCAATATGTTCTTTCATCACGTCGACGACGAACAACGCGGAGGGCAGGCGTGTCAGATCAACGATTGATCCCAGCATTTTCTCCAGCTTGGCGCGTTGGCGTGTAATCTGTAGCTTTTCCCTTTTCGAAAGATTATCGAATGTGCCGTCTTTCGTCATTTTATCGATCGTCGTCATCTTCTTGATGGCTTTACGGATCGTCGGGAAGTTGGTCAACATACCACCCGGCCACCGTTCGATCACGTAAGGCATACCTACTGCCGCCGCTTTATCGGCGACGATTTGTTTCGCTTGCTTTTTGGTAGCCACGAAAAGGATCTTCTTTCCCGACTTCGCCAAATTCTTCATCACCTCGGCCGCTTCATCGACTTTAGCCACCGTTTTGTGCAAATCAATGATATGGATACCATTGCGCTCCATGAAAATATAGGGAGCCATTGCAGGGTTCCACTTTCTCTTTAAATGCCCGAAGTGTACTCCGGCTTCTAATAACTGATCAAAATCAACTCTTGACATTGTTTTCTTTTTTAAATCGTTTACATTCTGTTTTACCATACAACCATCAGGTAGTTCGCCGCATCGTTTTCATGCAAAGGAAATCCTGACGATTTAGATACTAAACGCTTTTTTAGTGAATAACGAATAGTGAATAGTGAATAACTAAGACGCATAATTCGTGATTCGTAATTGTTTTCAGCGTTTACTGAACTGGAATCTCTTACGCGCTTTCGGGCGTCCCGGTTTCTTGCGCTCAACCACACGCGGGTCACGTGTCACAAAACCCTCCGCTCTTAACGCCGGTTTATCTTCCGGATTGATCTTGACCAATGCACGGGCGATCGCTAAACGGGCTGCTTCAGACTGTCCTTTAAAGCCGCCGCCGATCAGGTTGATGCGGATGTCATATTGCTCGGCGACATTCAGCTTGTTCAGCGGCTGTTTTACGATGTACTGAAGAATTGAAGAGGGAAAGTAATGATCAAGGTCGCGTTTGTTGATAGAGATTTTACCGGTACCTTCACTTACGTAGACGCGAGCGACTGCCGCTTTACGCCTTCCTATTGCATTTACTACTTCCATAGCGATTATTTAAGTGAGTTTATATCTAATGACTTTGGCTGTTGCGCCATGTGTTTATGCTCGCCTCCGGCGTATACATGCAGATTACCCAGCAGCTTCGCACCCAGGCGATTCTTGGGCAACATCCCTTTTACCACTTTCCGGAACAGGCGGTCTTCGCCTTTCTCTTTCAAAGAGGCGGGGGTATACGCTTTCTGTCCGCCGGGATATCCGGTATATCTCAAATAAATACGGTCGTTCCACTTGTTACCGGTGAGGACGACTTTGTCTGCGTTAATGATAATTACGTTATCACCACAATCAACATGCGGCGTAAAATTGGG
>JAISQD010000109.1 GCA_031274415.1 Tannerellaceae bacterium
CGGCGCAGACGAGGTTGCCGCCGGCTTCTCCTCCTTCGCGGCCTAAGTCTATGACGTAGTCGGCGCATTTGATGACTTCCATGTTGTGTTCGATGATGATGACGGTGTGGCCTTTTTCGATGAGGGCGTCGAATGCTTTGAGGAGTGTTTTTATGTCGTGGAAATGTAGGCCGGTTGTGGGTTCGTCGAAGATAAAGCAGGTGGGTTGCTGTTTCTCCTGTCCCAGGTAAAAGGCCAGTTTTACGCGTTGGTTTTCCCCTCCGGAAAGGGTGGAAGAGGTTTGTCCCAGCTTTATATAGCCCAGGCCGACATCTTGCAGGGGGGTCAGTTTTCGGACTATTTTCTTTTCCTGTGTGCCTTTTGAGCGGTCGAAAAATTCGATGGCCTGGTTGACCGTCATCTCCAATACGTCATAGATATTTGCGCCAAGGTATTCTACATCAAGGATGTCGGCTTTGAAGCGTTTCCCGTGACATTCGTCACACGTCAGGCTGATATCGGCCATAAATTGCATCTCTACCGTTATTTTTCCCTCGCCTTTACACTCTTCGCACCGTCCGCCCTCTTTGTTGAAAGAGAAGTAGGCGGCGGTGAATCCCAGCTGTTTCGACAACGGTTGGTCGGCATACAGTTTGCGGATCTCGTCGTACGCGCCGATATAGGTGACGGGATTGGAACGGGAGCTTTTGCCGATCGAATGTTGGTCGACAAACTCAATGGCGTCGATGAGGTGGGTATCGCCCTCCAACGCGATGCAGTCGATATTGAAACGCGCCGCCCCATCCAACTTATGCTTGACGCCCTCGTAGAAAATGTCGCGCACCAGCGTGCTTTTCCCCGAACCGCTGACACCCGTAACCACCGTCATGACATTCAACGGGAATGTCACGTCTATCCCTTTCAGGTTATGCTTGCGGGCGCCTTTTATCTCTATGCAATTGTTCCATAACCGGCGGAACGGGGGGACAGGTATCCGGTCTTCTCCCGTCAGGTAGCGGACGGTATAACTGTGGGTGTCGTTTCGCAGATGGGCGACGTCGCCCTGGTAAATCACTTCCCCTCCCAACCGTCCGGCCTTCGGGCCGATGTCGATGATGTAATCGGCGGCTCGGATAATCTCTTCGTCATGCTCCACCACGACCACCGTATTGCCTAAAGCCTGTAACCGGCGCAATACGTTTATCAACAGTCCCGTATCGCGCGAATGCAGCCCGATGCTCGGCTCATCCAATATATAGAGCGAACCGACAAGGCTACTGCCCAGTGAGGCAGCCAGGTTGATCCGCTGGCTTTCTCCTCCCGAAAGGGAAGAGGAGAGGCGGTCTAAGGTCAGGTATCCCAAGCCTACGTCGATCAGGAATTGCAGGCGGTTGTTGATTTCGATTAACAGCCGTTTGGCAATGGCTGCGTCCGTTTCGCCCAGCGACAACGCGTCAAAGAACCGCTTGACCTCCGTCACGGGAATCGTTACCAATTGGGCGATATTCTTCCCCCCGACCTGAACGTATAACGCTTCCGGCTTCAGGCGGCTACCTTTACAGGCCGGACAGATCGTCTTTCCCCGGTAACGCGCCAGCATGACGCGGTATTGTATTTTATACTGGTTCTCTTCTATAAAGCGGAAGAAGTCGTCGATGCCCTGCAACTTGTTGTTGCCGTGCCATAAGAGTCCTTTCTCTTTCTCCGTCAGATCGTAGTACGGGCGGTGAATCGGGAAGTTATATTTCTCACTCTGTTTGATGAAGCGTGCCTGCCATTCGCCCATCACCTCCCCTTTCCAGCAGACGACGGCGCCCTGGTATACAGACAGGCTTTTGTCGGGTACGACCAGATGTTCGTCAATCCCCAGCACCTTGCCGAATCCCCCGCACAGAGGGCAGGCGCCCACCGGATTGTTGAAACTGAACATCATATCCGACGGCTCCTGAAAGGTAACACCGTCCGCTTCGAACTTCTTTGAAAACTCTTTGGTCACCACCTCGTCCGGTGCGTACACACGGATAAGGCAAACGCCGCGCCCTTCGAAAAAGGCCGTCTCCGCCGAGTCTGCCAACCGGCTCCTTAACGTCTTGTCTTCGGAGACCGTTAAGCGGTCGATCAGCAGTTCGATGACGGAAGCGGCGAGCAGTTCCCCATCCTCTATCACCTCCTGTATACGATAGGCCGTATCATTCACAAACAGACGGGTATACCCCTCTTTCCGGAGAATCTCCAGTTGCTCTTTCATGGTTCGTCCTTCGGAGAGGATCACGGGAGTCAGTACGGCAAACCGCGTCCCTGACGGATAAGAAAATACCCATTTGAGGATATCGCTCACCTGGTGCTTCTTCACCTCTGTTCCCGTAACGGGCGAGATGGTTTTCCCGACCCGCGCGTACAACAGCCGGAAATATTCATAGATTTCGGTAGAGGTTCCCACTGTCGAACGCGGATTCCGGGTGTTGACCTTTTGTTCGATGGCAATCGCCGGAGGAATCCCTTTGATGTAATCGGTCTCAGGCTTACTCATCCGCCCCAGAAACTGACGGGCGTAGGAGGAGAGGCTTTCCACATACCGGCGTTGCCCTTCGGCATATAACGTATCAAAAGCGAGGGATGATTTCCCGCTACCCGACAATCCCGTTATAACGACAAAGCTATCCCTCGGTATGGTTACGTCTATGTTTTTTAAGTTATTGACACGCGCTCCTTTAATAAGGATATGATTCTGTTCTGTCATACATTTCGTTTAGTAAAACAGACAAAGATACGAAATATCTCCGGTCAGAGAATCTTTTCCAGACCGGCTAAATTCTTAGATAGCTCTTCGTCCGTCAACTCATAGTTCCCCAGATCTCCTGCCAGGTACTGGTCGTAGGCGGCCATGTCGATCAGTCCGTGCCCGGAGAGGTTGAAGAGGATGGTTCGCTGCTTGCCTTCCGCTTTTGCCTTGTTGGCTTCCGCGATGGCGACGGCGATGGCGTGTGACGATTCGGGCGCGGGGATAATCCCTTCCGTTTGGGCAAACAGGGTAGCCGCCTCGAACGTGTCCAATTGAGGGATGTCGACTGCTTCCACCAGACCGTCTTGCCGTAACCGGCTGACAATCGCTCCGGCGCCATGGTACCGCAGTCCGCCGGCGTGGATATGCGCGGGTGCAAAGCTATGGCCTAAGGTAAACATGGGGATCAGGGGCGTGTAACCCACCTCGTCGCCAAAATCATACTGGAACTCTCCGCGCGTCAGTTTCGGACAGGAGGCCGGCTCGGCGGCAATCACGCGGATATCCTTTCCCGCCCGTAACTTATGGCGGAGGAAAGGGAACGCAATTCCCGAGAAGTTTGAACCTCCGCCAAAGCAGCCGATAATCACGTCGGGGTATTCTCCGGCCATTTCCATCTGCTTTTCAGCTTCCAGCCCGATGACCGTCTGGTGCAACATAACGTGGTTCAGCACGCTGCCCAACGTATATTTGCAATTGGGCGTTTGGAGCGCCAGCTCTACCGCTTCGGAGATAGCCGTGCCGAGACTGCCCTGATAGTTGGGATGATCGGTCAGCGTCTGACGCCCCGCCTTTGTACTCATACTGGGCGAAGCGATCACCTGTGCGCCGAAAGTCTGCATGATGGAGCGGCGGTACGGTTTCTGGTGGTAGCTGATTTTGACCATGTACACGGCCAGTTCCAGTCCGAAAGCCTTCGCTGCGTATGAAAGGGCTGCGCCCCATTGACCGGCTCCCGTTTCGGTCGTTATGTTGGTGACGCCCTCTTCCTTACAGAAATAGGCTTGTGCGATAGCGGAGTTGAGTTTGTGCGACCCGACAGGGCTTACGCTCTCGTTTTTGAAGTAGATATGCGCCGGCGTGTCCAACGCTTTTTCCAGTCCGTAGGCGCGAACCAACGGGGTGGGGCGCCATATTTTATACAGCTCGCGCACTTCGTCCGGTATGTCGATCCATGCGTCGGTCTGATTCATCTCCTGATGCGCCAGCGCTTTGGCGAACAGTGGATACAACTCTTCTTCCCTTAACGGCTCTTTGGTTCCCGGATTTAACATCGGAGAGGGTTTCGTGTGCATATCCGCAACGATATTATACCACGCGGTAGGGATATCATTCTCTGCTAATAAAAACTTTTTTGTACTCATTGGTTCATCTTACATTATATGGTTAATTAAATACAGTCCCTTCTGTACAACAGATAGCAAAGTAACGATAATATTTTCATTTCTTCTGCAACCACTAACATTTTCTTCCTGAATAAGTAGCATTTTCTTCCTGACTATTTGTATATTTGTTGCCGACACATTCTTCGTTCGCCATATGGCGGTCAATCGTTCGCCAATTGGCGAACGGGGAGTACATACCGAGCAACGAGTTAGTTTGTCCTTATGAACAGGATAGTCTGTCCTTATAAAAAGGATAGTTCATGCAGATGAAAAGAACAGAGATTATAAATGAATAGTAACCTTAGTAAAGAGAATTATGACAGCACATTACAAATTAGTTCGTAATCCGAACCCAAAGAAAGACGGACAGACACAGCCGTTACACGCGCGTTTCGTACCAATCGGTACAGCTTCTACCGATGATATCATCGAGCAAATAGTACCCAAATCCTCCTTTTCGGCTGCCGATTACAAGGGGATTATACAGTTGCTTCAGGATGCATTGGTTGATTTCCTGATGTTTGGTTATGATGTGGAGTTGGAAGGAATAGGGACGTTTACCGTCTCGTTGCAATCTCCTCCGGTCATGAACAAGAAGGAGATCCGCTCCGAATCGATCTCTTTCCGAGACGTGAAGTTTCGCGCCTCCAAAGCATTGAAGATGCGTTTGAAGACGATGCCTGTTTTCCGCGCACAGGAACGGCAGAGAAAAACGTTCAGCCTCGAAGAGTGCGAGAAGCGGCTGATCTGGTATCTGGAGAAAAACAGGTATATCACCAGCCGTATCTATATGTCGCTGAACCAATGCGGAAAGACCAAAGCCGCCGCCCAGCTGAAGCAGTTCCGCAAGGAAGGCAAGATCGTCCGCAATGGCTACGGGTCGACCACCTTTTATACCAAAGGGGAAGAATAATGCTCCCCGTTGACGACCTGTTCGATGACGGGGGGATAGTGGGCGTATTCCAATGCGTGGACTTTCGCGGCGACCTCTTCGGGAGAGTCTGACGGAAGGAGAGGGCAGGCGGCCTGGAAAATGATCGCCCCCTCATCGTATTGTTCATTTATATAATGTATCGTGATGCCCGATTCGTTCTCGCCGGCAGCGACGACGGCTTCATGCACATGCATGCCATACATCCCCTTTCCGCCGTGACGGGGAAGGAGAGCGGGGTGGATATTGATGATCCTGCCCGGGAAAGCGGCAAGCAGGGTAGGGGATATTTTAAGCATAAAACCGGCCAGCACAATAAAACCGACGTCGTATCCGGCCAGCTTCTCTATGACGGGAGCGGCGGCGGTCAATTCTTCGCGCGTAAAGACAAAGGAGGGAACGCCCCACCTGTTAGCCCGTTCATGTACGCCTGCACTGCGGTTGTTTGACAGGACAAGGGACACGTTGATATGCTCATTAGCAGAGAAGTACCGGATAATATTTTCGGCGTTCGTGCCTGAGCCGGAAGCAAAAATAGCGATATTCTTCATTCTTCATTCGTTGTTATTATGCACAGGAAAAGAAAAAATGTGCAGTTTTGCGTATTTTTAGTTCTCTATATTTGTTTTGTAATATAAAAAATTCTTTTCTTTGCACTGCAAATTTAAAAAGTATATTCATAATTATTAATCTAAATTGAAAAAGTTATGTCTGAAGTTGCATCTAGAGTAAAAGCTATTATCGTAGACAAAT
>JAISQD010000125.1 GCA_031274415.1 Tannerellaceae bacterium
GTCGAAGAGCTGTTGGCCGACCTGAAAAGTATCATGATCAAACACCTTTCGGGGGACTATGACGAGAACCTCTGTTATGCGGTGATCTTTGCCATCAACAGCCTGGAGAAAGACATCAAGCAGCACAACCGTATCCGGTACAGGATTTTAGTCCCTATGGTGACGGCGATGGAAAAATTGAGTCAATAAGGCCTTCCTCCCCCGCATGCGAAGAGACAAACAAATAGCGATTATACTTTCCGATACATTACAGAGCGCCGGCCTGCAGAGCGTTCTGACCGACTATTTTTCTCCGGTAGAGGTCTCCTGCTTCCCCTCTTTTGCCGCTTTCTCTCCGAATAACGATTACTACGACTATTACTTTATCCAGTCCGAAACGTTTATCCTCAATATTGATTTCTTTCTTCCGCGGCGGGCAAAGACAGTGACGCTAACCCACAACGCCGAAGCCGCGCCTCAGCTGTCCGGCGTACATCTCCTCGACGTAAAATCCTCCCAAGAGGGGATTATCGAACGCCTCCGGCACATCTTTTCTGTCAAAGGCCATCATACGGACGAGAGGAGCAAAGATTTATCCGCCCGCGAAATAGATGTGCTGCAACTGATAGCGGCGGGATGCACAAACAAAGACATCGCCGACCGCCTCAACATCAGCCTCAACACCGTACTCACCCACCGGAAAAACATCACCGCCAAGCTGGGTATAAAAACCGTATCCGGGCTTACTTTCTATGCCATTATGAATGGTTTCACCTCAGTGAACAGTGAATAGTTTCTTATATCGAACTCACGTTAAATCAATAAAAATACCTATCTTTGATGAGTTAAAATAGTTACTTAATTATACATTATGATGTCAGACAGTATCGTTTTAATTCCCACTTACAACGAGAAAGAGAATATCGAAAGTATGATCCGTGCCGTATTTGGGCTGGATCTCTCTTTTCATATTCTGATTATTGACGACGGATCGCCCGACGGGACAGCCCATATTGTACGAACCCTTCAGGATGAGTTTGCCGGACGGCTTTTCCTGATTGAACGGGAGGGCAAGCAAGGATTGGGGACGGCCTATATTTGCGGATTCAAATGGGCGATAGCACATACGTATGACTATGTGTTTGAAATGGATGCCGACTTTAGCCATAACCCTGCCGACCTGCCGAGACTGTATGCCGCCTGCGCGGAGCAGGGTGCCGACGTGGCCATCGGTTCCCGTTATATCAACGGTGTAAACGTGGTGAATTGGCCGTTGGGGCGCGTGTTGATGTCCTATTTTGCTTCCATGTATGTACGGGTGGTTACCGGCATGAAGATACAGGATACCACTGCCGGTTTCGTCTGCTACCGCCGCCACGTATTGGAGACGATCGAATTGGATCATATCCACTTTAAAGGATACGCTTTCCAGATCGAGATGAAATTTACCGCGTATACACGCGGCTTCAAGCTGGCAGAGATCCCCATCATTTTCATTAATCGTGTATTGGGTGTATCCAAAATGAACTCCTCTATTTTCGGCGAAGCGCTCTTCGGCGTCCTGAAACTAAAATGGCTGCACTGTTTGCGTGTATGCCGGCAGAAGTAACCCAAGCGGGGACCAGGGATGGTCATCGTGCTACATTTTTGTAGGATCACCTGTTTTTCTCTACATTTTAGAAGTATTGTATATCCGGCTCTTTTTCCTCCGGTAAAATAAGGTGAAATTTTTTATCTTGATTTCCATATAGTTAAATCGTTATAAAGTAATTTATATAACGATTTTATGCATTTTGGCATACGCTTTGAATAGGTGTTTCCGACAAAACGAAGGGAGTATTTATTAACTAATATAAAATAGTCAAGGTGATGAGAAAGATTGCAATTTATGGTAAAGGAGGTATAGGTAAATCGACGACGACACAAAATACGGTGGCCGGATTAGTCGAGATGGGTAGAAAGGTCATGGTTGTCGGATGCGATCCGAAAGCCGACTCAACCCGGTTGCTGTTGCATGGACTGGCTCAGAAAACGGTATTGGATACGCTTCGCGACGAAGGGGAGGATGTCGAGCTGGAAGATGTGCTGAAAGCGGGTTTCAGGAATACAAGTTGTGTTGAATCGGGCGGCCCTGAACCCGGTGTAGGCTGTGCCGGTCGCGGGATCATTACATCCATCAACCTGTTGGAACAACTGGGGGCATACGACGCCGATAAAGAGTTGGATTATGTGTTTTACGACGTATTGGGAGACGTGGTGTGCGGAGGGTTTGCCATGCCGATCAGGGATGGCAAGGCGCAGGAGGTGTATATCGTCTGTTCGGGGGAGATGATGGCGATGTATGCGGCGAACAACATTTGCAAATCCATCTCCAAATTCGGGAAAGTGGGAGACGTCCGTTTAGGCGGCCTTATTTGCAACTCGCGTAAGGTAGATAACGAAGCCAATATGATTCAGGAATTTGCCAGGAAGCTTGGCACACAGATGATTCACTTTATTCCCCGTGACAATATGGTTCAGCATGCCGAGATCAACCGTAAAACAGTTATCGACCATGCTCCCGAACATCCTCAGGCCGACGAATACCGTACGCTGGCGCGGAAGATCGACGGAAACACCATGCATGTGATACCCACTCCCCTCGAAATGCAGGAGTTGGAGGATTTACTTGTCGGTTTCGGCATTTTGAATTGATACAAAAAAGAAGAGGAGGATACAAATATGTTGTTAATAAGAGCGATTGTACGTCCGGAAAAATCGCCGGTCGTCATGAAAGATTTGTTTAATGCCGGTTTCCCGGCTGTGACGAAACTGTCTGTGTTCGGACGGGGGAAGCAACGGGGATTAAAAGTCGGTAATGTGACCTACGACGAATTACCTAAAGACTTACTCATGATTGCGATCAATGACAGGGATAAGGATTTTGTTGTTGAAACGATCATTGCTTCAGCCCGTTCCGGCGAAAAAGGCCAGGCTGGAGATGGAAAGGTCTTCATTACTCCTATCGAAGAGACCTATACGATATCAAGCGGAAAAAAAGAATAACCCATCAATCAACACACGTATGAAATTAATCCTGGCCATCATAAGAATAGCTAAAATGAGCGATACCAAACGGGCGTTGGCTGAAGCCGGACTGCCGTCTTTTACAGCCATGCAGGTGTTGGGAAGGGGAAAGGGGCATGGCGATCTGGAAAAGATAAGGGCGGCATTGCAACAACGGCATATCGACCCCGACCATGTAAAAGATGTGATTGAGTTTGTTCCCGAAGAGCCCCGCCTGAAATCAAAAAGGATGATCACACTTGTTGTTTCCGATGATAAAAAAGAGCTGGCGGTGGAAACCATCATGAAAGCCAATCAAACGGGGAAATCCGGAGACGGGAAAATATTCATCATACATGCACTCGGGTCGTATAGCGTACATACCGGCGAGAGTGGGAATATCACATTGGATTAATACACTTAAACAACGATTATGGTAGAGGAAAAAGACAAGGTAAAAGGTGGTGTTATTACCGGATTACAGGCTTTCAGGGATGAGGTCATCACCAAATATCCGAAAAAGGTAGCAAAAAAAAGGGCGAAATCGATCGTACTCAGCGATCCGGAACAGATCCCCGAAATACAGGCCAACGTACGTACGATACCGGGTATCATCACCCAGCGCGGTTGTACATATGCCGGTTGCAAGGGTGTGGTACTGGGCCCTACACGCGATATCGTCAATATTACACACGGACCGATCGGTTGTGGATTCTATTCGTGGCTCACCCGTCGTAACCAGACAAAGCCCGTTTCCGGGGAAGAGGCCAATTTCATCCCCTATTGTTTTTCTACCGACATGCAGGATTCAAACATCGTATTCGGGGGGGAAGAGAAACTGAAGCAGGCTATCCGTGAGGCATACGAACTGTTTCACCCGAAGGCGATTGCCATATTTTCCACCTGTCCCGTAGGGTTGATCGGCGACGACGTCCACCGTGTTGCCCGGCATATGATGGAAGAGATAGGGGGAGGGATCAATATCTTCGGTTTCTCTTGCGAAGGGTACCGGGGCGTGTCGCAATCGGCAGGCCATCATATCGCGAATAACGGGTTGTTTAAAAACCTCATAGGCCGTGACGACGAAGTCAGGGGAAGCCTGAAATACCGCGTGAACCTTCTTGGCGAATACAATATCGGGGGAGATGCTTTCGAATTGGAACGCCTTTTTGAGAAGTGCGGGATCAACCTGGTTGCTACATTCAGCGGTAATTCCACGATTGAGAGTTTTGAGAATGCACACACCGCAGACCTGAATATGGTCATGTGCCACCGTTCGATCAATTATGTCGCCGAAATGATGGAAACAGCGTTTGGTATACCCTGGATAAAGGTACAACCCATAGGCGCGCGTTCAACGGCTAAAATGCTGCGTAAAATAGCGCGGTACTTCGGAGAACAGGAGTTGATAGACAAGGTGGAAGAGGTTGTAGCCGGAGAGATGGCCGAAGTGGATGCGGTGAAAGCGACAATCTATCCGAAAACACAAGGAAAATTATCCATGCTCTTTGTCGGAGGGTCGCGTGCCCACCATTACCAGGACCTGTTTGAAGAGCTTGGCATGACGACTATTGCCGCCGGATATGAATTTGGGCATCGCGATGATTACGAAGGACGCCGTGTCATACCCTCCATACAGATTGATGCGGACAGCCGTAATATTGAAGAGATCACCGTCGGCAGGGACGCTACACGTTATAATCCCCGCAAGACGGAAGAGGAGTTGAAGGTGTTGGAAGAGGATCTGGAATTTGCCGAATATAAAGGAATTATGAATCAGATGGAAAAGGGTACGCTTGTTATTGACGACCTCAGCCATTATGAAATGGAGAAATTGATAGAGAGATACCATCCGGATGTGTTTTGCGCCGGGATAAAGGAGAAGTTCTGTGTACAGAAAATGGGCGTTCCGCTGAAACAGCTTCATAATTACGACGTAGGCGGTCCTTATGCCGGATTTAAAGGCGCTATCAATTTCTATAAAGATATCGAAATGATGGTTGGCGCAACGATATGGAAAGAGATCAAAGCGCCGTGGGAAAGCGAAGCGTATATAGAAGCCCAGTATGCTTACTGAAATTCATGAACGACTAAAAAAAGAGATTATGTTATTACGTCATACTACAGCAAAAGAGATAGAAAGGAAAGCGTTGACGGTCAATCCGGCAAAAACCTGCCAACCTGTTGGCGCGATGTATGCGGCTCTGGGGTTGCATGGCTGCCTTCCGCATAGCCATGGTTCACAGGGGTGTTGCTCCTACCACCGCAGTGCGTTAACCCGTCATTTCAAAGAGCCGGTAATGGCTGCTACGAGTTCCTTCTCCGAAGGGTCGTCCGTTTTCGGCGGGTCATCCAATCTTGTTTCTGCCATTGAAACGATTTTTACGGTGTACGACCCCGATGTCATCGCCGTCCATACGACGTGTCTGTCTGAAACGATCGGGGATGATCTGACCCAGATCGTATCGAAAGCAAACGAAGACGGTAAAATCCCGGAAGGCAAAAAGGTTATTTATTGTAACACGCCCAGTTATGTCGGTACGCACATTACGGGATATTCCAACCAGCTGGCTTCGTTTATCAAATTCTTTTCCACGGCGACGCCGAAGAAAAGGAACGTCGTCAACCTGATAGCCGGATGGATGGAGCCGTCGGATATGCGTGAGATCAAACGTATTGCTTCCGTGATGGAGGCCCGCGTCATTTTGTTTCCCGATATGTCGGGCGTATTGGATGCTCCGCTTACGGGTAAGTTTGAGATGTACCCTGCCGGTGGGACGACCCAATCGGAAATGACTGCCACGGGGGACAGTAAATTCACCATCGGGCTGGGGGCGTATTCGACCGAAGACGCTTGTGTTAAGCTGGAGAATAAATGCCGGGTGAAGTTCGAAGTGGTAGAGATTCCCATCGGGCTGAAAGCGACCGATCGCTTCATCGTCTCCCTTAGCCGTCATGCCAACGTGCCTGTCCCCGATTCCCTGACGGAAGAGCGGGGGAGGCTGATTGACCTGATTGCCGACAATTCAAAATATTTCTGGGGCAAGAGGGTGGCTCTTTTCGGAGACCCGGACACGTTAATCCCTCTCACCGAATATCTGGTTACATTGGATATGAAACCGGTCTATATCGTGACCGGAACATCGGGCAAACATTTCGACGAAGAGATGGCAAGGATATTGAAAGATATTCCCGAGGCCAGGTTCAAGAGCGGCGAACGCGCCGATATGTTCCAACTGCATCAGTGGATTAAACAGGAATCCGTCGATTTGCTTATCGGCAATTCCTACGGAAAGTATATGGCCAGGGATGAACAGATTCCTTTCATCCGTCTGGGATTCCCTGTCGTAGACCGTCCCGGTCACAATTTCTTCCCGTATACGGGTTATGCCGGGGCAACGAATCTGGCGATACGGATTCTGGAAAAGTTCCTGGATCACCAAGACCGGACATGCAACGAAGAGAAAGTGGAATTTCAGATGTAAAACAGCGATCACCGACACCACTATGACAGGCTTTTTAAAAGACCGGGAGGGACAGATTCTGACGAAAGGCGTCGATCCGCGCAGTTTAGTTGGCGGGAAACCCAGTCTGGCCGGATCTGTCAGCCAGAGGGCATGTGTGTTTTGCGGTTCGCGGGTGGTATTGTATCCCATTGCCGATGCGTTGCATTTAGTGCATGGCCCGATTGGCTGTGCCGCCTATACATGGGATATCAGGGGCGCCATGTCGTCGGGGCCGGAACTGCACCGGAGTAGCTTCTCTACCGATTTGCGCGAAAAACATGTGATATTTGGCGGTGAAAAGCAGTTGTATCAGGCGTTAGACGAGTTGATAGACAAGTACCAGCCTAAGGCGGCATTTGTCTATTCAACGTGCATTGTCGGGGTGATTGGCGACGATGTGCAGTCGGTGTGTAAACGGATGGAGGCTAAAAAGGGCATTCCCGTCATAGCCGTCATGGCCGAAGGGTTTCAGGGATCGAAAAAAGATGGTTACAGGATCGCTTGCGACGCGATAGCCGGTCTGATCGGGACGGACGATTCAAAAGATGTCTCTCCCGTGAGTATCAATATACTCGGCGATTTCAATTTAGCCGGTGAGCTTTGGATGCTGGCCGGGTATTATAAAAGGATGGGCGTTCAGATTCTGGCCTCTATCACAGGAGACGGACGGGTACAGGATATCCGGAATGCGCATCGCGCTTCCCTGAACGTGGTACAGTGTTCCGGATCGATGATCTATCTGGCAAAGACGATGAAGGAACGGTTTGGTATCCCTTTTATCAAGGTGTCCTATTTCGGGATAGAAGACATGTCGGATGCGCTGTATGAAGTGGCGAAGTTTTTCACGGATGAGGAGATCATGGACAAAGCGCGGGAGCTTGTAAAAAGTGAACTGACCACGCTTCTGCCTGCGCTCGAACCGTACAGGATTGCCTTGAAAGGGAAAAAGGCGGCTATTTATGTCGGGGGAGCTTTTAAGGCCATATCATTGGTCAAGGCGCTACGGCTGATAGGCGTAAAAACAGTGATAGCGGGAACACAAACCGGGAATGCCGAAGATTATACACTGCTGGAAGCTATTTGTGACGACGGTTGCATCCTGGTAGACGATTCCAATCCGGTCGAATTATCCGAATTTGTCAAACAAACCGGAGCCGACCTGTTTATCGGAGGGGTGAAAGAAAGACCTATCGCGTATAAATTAGGAATCGGTTTTTGTGATCACAACCACGAACGGAAGCTGGCTTTAGCCGGCTACGAAGGGATGCTTAACTTTGCCCGCGAGGTGTACGAAACAGTAACCAGTCCGGTATGGAGGCTAAAGCGATGAATGCGTCGTCCTGCAATGCCTGCAAGCAATGTATGCCATTGGGCGCATGTATAGCGTTTAAAGGGATTGAGGGCGTGTTGCCCATGCTCCATGGCTCGCAAGGTTGTGCGACGTACATCAGGCGTTACCTGATCAGCCATTTCAGGGAACCGATCGATATCGCCTCCTCCAACTTCAGCGAAGAGACAACCATTTTTGGGGGCAATAAGAATTTCAATACAGGCATAGATAATATCATCAGCCAGTATCATCCTTCGGTCATCGCTATCGCGAGTACGTGCCTGAGCGAAACAATCGGGGAAGATGTCCAATACCTGATCAATGAATACAAAAGTATCCATGCCGGCATGGCAGGACTTCCGGAAATGATATTCGCCTCTACCCCCAGCTACCAGGGTACGCATTATGAAGGCTTTCACGAGGCGGTGTATGCGGTTGTCAAAGCGCTGGCCAATGAACGGGGCAAGGTGGGTAAACACCTGAACCTGTTCAGCAATCTCATCTCTCCCGAAGATATCCGCCATCTGAAGGAGATTGTGTCCGACTTTAAGTTGGATGCCATGCTTTTCCCCGACTATTCGGATACCCTTGACGGGACTTCGTGGGACGTCTATCACCGGATATCCCAAGGCGGGACACCAATAGAGGCGGTAAGGAAAAGCGCCCTTGCCTCCCTGTCCATCGAACTGGGATATATTTTAACCGCACAATCGGCCGGCGATTATCTGCAGGAAAGATTTGACGTCGTATGCCGTAAGACGGGACTGCCGGTCGGCATCATGGAATCCGACAAGTTTTTTGACCTGCTTTCTGCCGTTTCGAACAGGCCGGTGCCTGAAAAGTATGTCAAGCAGCGCGGCCGGTTGGTCGACTTGTATATAGACGGACACAAATATGTTTCCGGAAAAAGAGCGGTCATATACGGCGAAGAAGATTTGGTTGTCGCACTAACTGCATTTGCCGCCGAAATCGGGATGAAGCCTGTTTTATGCGCTACCGGTGGGGAGAGCGGGAAGTTGGAGAAAACGCTAAGAGACGTATTGGGCGATCTCTATTCCGGCGAAATAACGGTGGGGCAAGGGATGAGTTTTGAACGGATGGAGAAGGAGATGAATAACCTGCAACCCGATCTGATGATAGGAAACAGCAAAGGCTATTATATCGCCCGCAAGATGGATATCCCGATTGTCCGGGTCGGATTTCCTGTTCACGACCGTATCGGCGCACAGCATATGAAAATGTTGGGGTATGAAGGAACAGGTATGTTGTTCGAACAAATAGTCAATGCGTTGTTGGAACATAAACAACGAAAATCGCCCGTTGGGTATCAGTATATGTAATCAAAAAGAAAGGAGAAAAGGTGATGAAAGATATATCTCGGCATCCGTGCTTCAATGCAGAGGCGAAACATAAATACGCCCGGGTTCATTTGCCCGTCGCGCCAAAGTGCAATATACAATGCAACTATTGTAACCGTAAATATGATTGTTGTAACGAGAGCCGTCCGGGAGTGACCAGTACGATTCTGACGCCGTTGCAATCGGTTCATTACATGAAGGCGTTGTCGGAGAAAATACCCAATATAAGTGTTGTCGGCATAGCCGGTCCCGGCGATCCTTTTGCCAATCCGGAAGAGACGCTGCTGACGATGCGTTTGGCGCGGCAGGAGTTTCCCGACCTGATATTTTGCCTGTCGTCGAATGGCTTGGATTTAGCTCCGTACATAGATGAAATAACGGAAATAGGCGTATCACATGTCACGATAACCGTTAACTCGCTTACGCCGGAAACGCTTGCCGAAATATACCGTTGGGTTCGTTACAAGCGCATAGTATACAGAAAGATGGAAGGAGGGAGAATCTTGTTGGAGCAACAACTTCTCTGCATACAAAAACTGAAAGAAAAAGGGATAACCGTAAAGATCAACACCGTTGTCTGTCCGGGAATCAATGAGAATGAGATAGAAGCTATTGCAAAAAAAATGGCGGAACTCGGCGCCGACACCATGAATTGCATACCGGTGTATCCGGTTGAGAATACGGAATTTGAGTCGTTGCCTGAACCGTCAAAAGAGAGGATGAGGGAGATAAAGAGCAGTATTGCAAAGTATATAAAGCCCATGACGCATTGCGCCCGGTGTCGTGCCGACGCGGCAGGATTGCTGGGGCATGACGATTTGGAGGCGATGACGATGATCGGACAGTTCTCGACACTGGTGATGAACAGGGGAGAAGGGCGCGTCCGTGTGGCGGTTGCCAGTAACGAAGGGCTGCTTGTCAATCTGCATCTGGGAGAGGCACGCAGGGTATACATCTTCGAACAGTCAAAAAACGGCTATCATTTTGTTGAAATACGCCAAACGCCGCCTGAAGGCAATGGCATGGAGAGGTGGAAAGAGCTGGCCGAAAAAACACTGGCGGATTGTCAGGCTATCCTCGTGGCAGGCATCGGCCAGACGCCCATGAAAGTGATGCAGGCTAACGGCATAAAGGTCATTCAGATGGGCGGACTGATCGATACGGGATTAGACGCCGTATATCTCAACCTGCCTGTTAAAACATTATGCAGAAGCGAATATACCAAATGCGGCGATTCGTGCCGGGGTACGGGAAGCGGCTGTGGATAAAAGAGATGCGAGTGAAATCAATTAACATAGTATAAATCATAAAAAAAGAGTGTATGAAGAAGCCCGATTACATGATTATGGTATGCAATTCATACCGGGTCGCAGGTGATGCACAGGGATTTTGTAACAAACAGGGAGCAGTATCTTTTGTCCAATACCTCTCTGAAGAATGTTCGGACAGGGGGATTGATGCGGTTGTGACAACAACCGCCTGTATGAGCGTCTGCAGTCAGGGACCTGTTGTGGTTATCCAGCCAAACAACTTCTGGTACGGCGGCGTAACGGAAGATAAGCTGGATGAGATCCTGGACGCTTTGGAAAAAGGGGAAGCGGTTGATCAATATTTAATCACCGATTGATTCCCGTGATATGAAATAGACGCTCTATGGATATAAAAAAGGAACTTTGGATCATCGATTCCACCCTCCGTGACGGAGAACAGGCTCCTGGGGTTGCATTTTCAAAAAAAGAGAAACTGCACATAGCCCGTATGCTGGATACTGCCGGTATTGACGAGATCGAAGCCGGCACTCCTGCGATGGGAGAAGAGGAATGCCGTATGATCCGCCAAATTGCCGCCATGCCGCGCCGTGCGCGGATATCGGTGTGGTGCAGGGCATTGGAGCAGGATATCGTAATGGCTGCAAAGACCCGTGCGGAGGGGATTCACATCGCATGTCCATTGTCTGAAATTCAACTGGCGAGTATGCATAAGGAGTGGGAGGCGATGAAGGATATGTTGCCGCGTATGGTGGAAATGGCCAACTGTTATTTCCCCTATGTGAGTGTTGGGGCGCAGGATGCAAGCCGGTGTGGCATCGAGAGGCTTTTTGACTTTATTGATGTAGCGGAAAGCGCGGGCGTCAGCCGGATAAGGATTGCAGATACCGTAGGCATCCTTACCCCTCTTGCTACCATGCGGTTAATGAACGACGTGTTGGAGGCGTATCCCTCCTTGCCGATTGATTTTCATGGCCATAACGATTTGGGAATGGCTACGGCAAATGCCGTTACGGCATGGCAGGCAGGCGCTTCAAGCCTGAGCGTGACAGTGAACGGACTGGGTGAGCGGGCGGGCAACGCCGCTCTGGAAGAGGTGCTTATGGCCATCTCTTTAACTGAAAAACAGACAACGTATGCGACTTCCGTATTCTCATCCCTGTGCGAATATGTGGCGTATGCATCAAAACGTCCCATACCCCAAGGGAAAGCGATTTGCGGGAAGATGGTTTTCAGCCATGAATCGGGCATCCATGCAAAAAGTGCCTTAGCCGATATCCGTTCATTCCAGGCCTTTGACGGAAGATCGGTCGGGAGGGAAAGCTCCCGTACTCTTTTCGGGAAGCATTCCGGAAAGGGAGCTGTCGCAGATTTCCTGCATCAACAAAACATGGAGGTAACAGACAGGGAAGTAAGGCTGTTGACCGCAAAAATCCGTGACATGGCACAAGCCTGCAAACGAAACATCTACCCGGAAGAGATCTTAATGGCATATGGCGATATGAAGCACGCATACTAAAACAAAAAGGCTTTATTTTGGTAATAAATCAATCAATATGATATTTTTTCTGGTAGATCAGCGTCATTGTGCTCTTTTATGCGTAGTTTTGCACTCAAACGGTTAAATTTGGAGAAGTATGTATTGCGATAAGATGAAACGGAGTTGTTACGCCGAAACTGACTTAACTTTTTTGGTCAATATCAGTAACACGATAGCCCATAGCCAGGATATTTATAAAGATATTGAATTGGTATTGACTGAGCTGTGTAATTTCCTGACGGCGCAATATAGCATGTTGACGATTGTTGACCGGAATTATGACAAGATCATGATCAGCGCGGCGCATGGTTTGACGAAAGAAGAAAAAAGCAGGGGGGTGTACAGGATCGGGGAAGGCGTTATCGGCGAGGTTGTGCAGACGGAAAAGCCTGTTGTGATCAATGACGTGTCGAAAAATCCTAAATATCTGAATCGAACAGGAGTAAAGAAAAACAACAACCAAATGATGGCCTTCCTTTGTGTGCCGATTATCCTGAAAAATGAGATAACGGGGACATTAAGTATCCATAAGGTTCACCAGGGGGTGATTGATTTCTCGGCTGAACTTAAATTCCTGAACATTGTCGGCATGTTGATTGGCAAAAATGTGTCGATGAGGCGCAGACAGATTGAAGAGTTGGAAGAGCTGCGGAAAGAAAACCTGAAGCTTAGAGGCGGGAAATCGTTTAAACCGGATAATATTGTCGGGAATTCATCGTTAATGAACGATTTATATAGCCTGATAGAGAAGGTGGCGCCGACCAACAGTACGGTCATGATACGGGGAGAAAGCGGGGTTGGCAAGGAGCTGATTGCAGAAGCCATACATCATGCAAGCGACAGGTCTTCAAAACCGTTTATCAAGGTGAACTGTTCCGCTTTGCCGGAAAACCTGATCGAAAGCGAACTGTTCGGACATGAGAAAGGGTCGTTTACAGGCGCCAACTCGTCGCATACAGGTCGTTTTGAGATGGCAAGCGGAGGGACGATCTTTCTGGATGAGATCGGGGATGTGCCGTTATCCATTCAGGTTAAATTGTTGAGGGTGATACAGCAGAGGCAGATAGAACGTGTGGGAGGATCTGAAACCATCAATATTGATGTCCGGATTATAACGGCAACAAACAAAGACCTGGAGGAGATGATTAAACAAAATACGTTTCGTGAAGATTTTTATTACAGGATCAATGTTTTCCCCATTTATGTGCCGGCATTGCGGGAAAGAAGGGCTGATATCCCTATTTTGATAGACCATTTTATTGCGAAACTGAATAAAAGCAACCGTACCAATATCAAACGGATAACAGGGGGAGCCTTGGATATGTTGATGGTCTATTCGTGGCCCGGAAATATCAGGGAGCTGGAAAATGTGATCGAACGGGCGATGATACTGACTTCCGACGATGTGATCCATTCCTACAATTTGCCCCCTACCTTGCAAACCGGCATATCGTCGAACACCATGGACAAAGGCGCATTAAAAGGCATTCTGGAAAGAGTGGAGAAACAATTGATTATTGATACGCTGATTGTTGTACGGGGAAACATAACAAAGGCCGCGAACCAGTTAGGGATAACGGAGCGGATTATGGGATTGAGAATCAAAAAATACCATATCCAGATACAACACTATAAAAGTCTTACAAATGAACTCAGTTGATACGAAAATTATCTGGTGTGATTATACCAATGCGGATCACCTCAACGCCGTCGGGGAGTTGTTGAATGCCTATATAGCGGATGAGATGGGAGGAGGAGAGCCGTTGACCAAACTGCAACAACAGCGCTTGACAGACGGGCTTGGCCAACATCCGGCGTCGATTGTCCTTTTGGCGTTGGTCGATGAAGCGTTTTGCGGGCTTTTAGTCGCGTTTGAAAATTTCTCTACATTTAAGGTCAGTCCGATGATCAATATCCACGATCTCATTGTCTTGCCGGAATACAGGGGTAAGGGGATTGGACGCCGGTTGTTGCAGGCTGTTGTAGACATAGGCGAACAGAAAAACTGCAACCGGATCACGCTTGAAGTCAGGAAAGATAACCTTACGGCGCAACAGCTATATAAAAACATGGGATTCGCCGACACCGACCCCCCCATGTATTACTGGCGAAGGGACGTGGTAACGCTCTAACTAACCCGTTCCGACGGACTAACTGGGTAGCTGAACCTAAACACAGGATCAAAAAAATTACTCCCGTCCAAAAAAAAATTGCTCCCGTCCCGTGTGAGAATCACTCCCGACCTTTTAAAAATTACTCCCGTCCTTTTAAAAATTACTCCCGTCC
>JAISQD010000129.1 GCA_031274415.1 Tannerellaceae bacterium
ACCTGGCGGGGTTTACTTCCCTCGATAGGCCCGACGATACCGGCGGCTTCCAACTGATCCATCAGGCGTCCGGCGCGGTTGTAACCGATCGAGAATTTGCGCTGGATAAGCGAAGTCGATCCCTGTTGCTGGACGACAATCAGGCGGGCGGCTTCGTCAAACATCGGGTCGCGGTCGGATAAATCAATGGCGCCCGGCTTCTCGCCGTCGCTTTCGCCGGTAAACTCCGGTAAGGGATGAGCCGTAGGATAACCCGTCTGCTCTCCGATAAAAGAGGCGATCTCTTCCACCTCCGGCGTATCGACAAATGCACACTGTACGCGAATCGTCTCATTCCCCTGCGAGAACAGCAAATCGCCGCGGCCGATCAGCTGGTTCGCACCGGGAGAATCCAGGATCGTGCGCGAGTCGATCATCGACGATACGCGGAAAGCGACCCGCGCGGGGAAGTTCGCCTTTATCGTTCCGGTGATGATATTGGTCGACGGGCGCTGCGTGGCGATGATCATATGGATACCCACCGCCCGCGCCTTTTGTGCGATACGGGCGATCGGCAACTCAATCTCCTTGCCTGCCGTCATGATCAGGTCTCCGAACTCGTCGATAATCACCACGATATACGGCATATATTTATGTCCTTTCAACGGATTGAGGTGACGGCTGATAAATTTGGCATTATACTCCTTGATATTGCGTGTATGCGCTTTCATCAGCAAATCGTACCGTTCGTCCATCTCTTTACAGAGCGAGTTCAACGTCTGGATCACCTTCGTGAAATCCGTGATGATCGGCTTGTCGGCATCCGGCAGTTTCGCTAAGTAATGGCGTTCGATATCACTATAGATACTGAACTCAACCATTTTGGGATCAACCAGTACCAATTTCAGTTCGGATGGATGTTTCTTGTACAGTAAAGAGGTGATGATGGCGTTCAACCCGACCGATTTGCCTTGCCCCGTAGCTCCGGCTACCAGCAGGTGCGGCATCTTGCAGAGATCGAACATGAATATCTCGTTGGTAATGGTTTTACCCAAAGCCACAGGCAGGTCGTACCGGCATTCCTGAAACTTGCGCGACCCGATAATCGACTGCATCGAAACAATCTGCGGATCTTTATTGGGGACTTCAATACCGATCGTACCCTTGCCCGGCATCGGCGCGATAATACGTATGCCCAATGCCGAAAGGCTCAGCGCAATATCATCTTCCAGATTACGGATTTTGGCAATCCTGACCCCCACGTCCGGTACCACTTCGTACAGCGTGATCGTAGGCCCGACGGTCGCCTTTATAGACGAAATACTGATCCCGAAGTTCTCGAGCGTCTGTTTGATGCGCCTCTGGTTTGTCGTCTGTTCCTCCATATCCACCTGATGATCGCTGTTGTCGTACCTTTTCAGCAGGTCGACTGTCGGATACCGGAAGCCGGACAAATCCAGTTTCGGATCGTACTCTCCCAACGACGAGCCGTCGTACGTCTCGTCATCTCCCACCGGCACATCTATGCTGAATACGGTCTCTTCTTCCGGCTCATCGCCGGCGCCGGTATCCGTACCGGGCTTTTCGGATGGTACCGGTACGACATAAGCCTCTTCGTCTTCGGGGACGGTCACTTCAAAACCATCATCCAACGGCGCCGGGGCATAAATATCCACCGCCGGATGGTGTTCGACAAAGCCCCTTTCGGTCGGATATGTGTCAACCGGCTTCTCTTTCTTCCCCCTTTCCATCCATCTCTTCATCCAGCCGAAAGAGAAGAATCTGCGGAGAAGCGGAATTGTTTTTTTACTGGAAAATATAGCGATCACCAGAAACGACGTCACTAAAAACAAAAAGGTTCCCGGTTTACCGGTATTTGCGATCATCATCTCCGACAGGGAATACCCATGCCGGCCGCCCAAATAGAGAAACGTATCTTCGTACCCTTTGATAAAGGCAAAACCAAAGAAGAGCGATCCCCAGATCAGCAGGGAGGCACAGAAAAGAAAGCGCTTGATGATGGAGATACGCCGTATATTCATCAACTTGGCGCCAAGTGAACCCAGAAAGAAAAGAATCATAAAAGAGGAGATGCCAAACCAGCGGTTCATAAAGACATCGGCCAGATAGGCGCCCCGCACCCCCGTCCAGTTTTCGACCGATCCACGGTTGGACACCAGATCACGCAGGGGAACATGTTCTATCTGACTTTGGTCGGTCGACCCGGTAAAGAAAAAGGAGACAAGCGCCAACCCGATATATATGGTCAACACACACAATATAAGCCCTGTAATAAAGCGCGTCCGTTCATTCGTCAAAAAACCTTTTACCGCGCTTAATGTATTTCCCTCGTGAGCTTGCTGCTTTGAGTTATGATTCTTTTTCGCCATAATTTTAACCACACAAAGGTAGGTAGAATAATTGAGATACCAATAAACGCGTTTATCAAAAAGGTAACGACAAAAATAATGATACTCCGGCATCTCTGCAAAGTATGTTTCAGTACGCCAATAACAAATACATTATATCGCATGGCATACGTTATTGACGTACTGAAACATACTTTTTAATGCGTCGACCCTGTAAAGAGTTCGTTTTTTTGCTTGCCTGTTTGAAAAAACGTTATCTTTGGGGGAAATATAAAAATGGAATGACCATGGGAATAAAGAAAAGGGGAATAAAGAAGAATTTTATCCTTGATACCAACGTAATCCTGCATGATTATAAGTGTATAGAAAACTTTCAGGAAAATGACATTTTCCTGCCTATTGTGGTATTGGAAGAATTGGATAAATTTAAGCGGGGAAACGAACAGATCAATTACAATGCCCGCGAATTTGTACGCGAACTCGATATGGTGACCGGTAAGGATCTCTTTTTGAGAGGTTCGCGGCTCGGGCCGGGACTGGGTACGCTTTATGTGGTGACGGGCGATACATACCATGAAAAGATATTCCCCTCATTTCCCGAACGTACCCCCGACCACCAGATCCTCTCCTGCGCCATGACGGTGGCGGAAAAACATCCCGATATGCAGACCATTCTGGTCACAAAAGATATCAACCTCAGGATGAAAGCCCGTTCGCTCGGTATAGATGTGGAGGATTATATCACCGATAAGGTCGTCGACGTGGACATCTTTGAAAGAGCGCAGGAGACATACAATCATATTGATCCCGACATGATCGACCGGATATACGCCCTGCCGGAAGGCATAGCCCTCGCCGAACTGGGACTTAAAACAGTCCTTCCAAACGATTGTTTCATCCTGAAAAGCCTGCGCAACTCCATATTAGCCCGTTACAACCCATTCACCGGCAAAGTTAAAAAGGTGGAAAAGGGAAGCCACTACGGCATCCAGCCCCGTAACGCCGAACAAACCTTCGCCTTTGAAGTACTGAACGACCCGGACATCAAACTGGTCGGCATCACCGGAAAAGCCGGAACGGGGAAAACCTTGCTGGCATTGGCATCGGCATTGAAGCAGGCCGATACCTATCAACATATCCTGTTGGCACGTCCCATTGTCGCCCTGGCGAATAAAGACATCGGCTTTCTTCCGGGAGATGAAAAGCAAAAAATAGCGCCCTACATGCAGCCGCTTTTTGATAACCTGAACGTGATCAAAGCGCAGTTCCCGCCCAACAGCTCCGAGATACGTAAGATCGACGACCGGCTAAAGGCCAATCAATTGACGATCGAGGCGCTGGCCTTTATCCGTGGACGGAGCCTTTCCGAAACATTCTGTATCATCGACGAAGCCCAGAATCTCACCCCGCACGAGGTAAAGACCATCATCACCCGCGCCGGAGAGGGGACAAAGATGGTCTTTACGGGCGATATCCAGCAGATCGATTCGCCCTATCTGGATGCTCAAAGCAACGGGCTGGCCTATACGATTGATAAAATGAAAGGGCAGGAAATCTTCGCCCATATCAACCTGGTGAAAGGGGAACGGAGCCAGCTGGCCGAGTTAGCATCCAATTTATTATAGTAAACGCTTGATATTTTAATAAAATGCGTTATCTTTGCACCCGCTAATGCAAATAGCTTAAATAAATTATTATTCAAACATGGCAACAAAAATCAGATTGCAGAGACACGGTCGTAAAGGGTACGCCTTTTACCAGATCGTAGTCGCAGACAGCAGGGCTCCACGTGATGGAAAATTTATTGAAAGGATAGGTTCTTATAATCCGAACACTAATCCTGCTACAATAGATTTGAATTTCGACAGGGCTTTGTATTGGTTACAGGTAGGGGCGCA
>JAISQD010000171.1 GCA_031274415.1 Tannerellaceae bacterium
TGGGGTACCAGTAGCGAACTATACGACCTGTGCGATGAGAACGGCATTTTGTTGATGGTCGGATGGAGCTGCCAATGGGAATGGCCGGACTACCTGGGGCTGGAACTGACCGTCGCCGATGAAGACCAGAATATCCCCATCAACGAGGGGGTAGACAAATATGGCGTGAAGCTCACTGCGGAAGAGGATGATCTACTGTCCGGCATGTTCCGCGACCAGGTGATATGGCTACGGAATCACCCCTCTATCTTTGTCTGGGCGGTAGGCAGCGACGCCATGCCCAAGCCATCGCTCGAAAGGCGGTACATCGGCATACTCGACAGGTATGATACGACACGCTCCCTGTTGGTTTCGGCCGGTGAATTCACCAGTGATATCAGTGAAAAAACGGGGATGAAGATGAATGGCCCCTACGAATATGTCCCCCCTGTCTACTGGTATGAAGACAAGAAACTGGGCGGCGCATTCGGCTTCAATACCGAGACAGGCCCCGGCCCGCAAATCCCTCCCATACAAAGCATCAGGAAAATGATCCCGGAAGCGTCGCTTTGGCCGCCCATGAACGATATGTGGGATTACCATTCCGGGCGTAAGGACTTCAACAGCGTAAAGGTCTACCTCGATGCGATGGACAAACGCTATGGCGCTCCCCGCAGCCTGGAAGAGCTGGCCATGAAAGCGCAATGGATGAATTACGAAGCCATCCGCCCGATGTTTGAAGCGTTCGTCGTGAACCGTCCGGTGGCCACCGGCGTGGTGCAGTGGCAACTCAATTCCCCCTGGCCTGAGTTTTACTGGCAACTGTACGACTGGTACCTGATGCCTACCGGCGCCTATTTCGGGACGAAGAAAGCCTGCCGCCCCATCAATATCCTGTACAACTATCATGACCGTAACGTGTATGCCACCAATGATGCCGCCGGCGACCTCAGCGCGCTCACCGCACGTGTGAGCCTGTACGACAGCCGCTCGCGCCTCATCTACGAATATGAAAAGCAGACCGGCATAAAGGAGAACGCCTCGCTGCCGCTGGTGGAATTACCCTGCCTGGCGGATCCGGCGGAGACCTACTTCCTGAAGCTCGAACTGACGGATAAAGACCATACCCTGTTGGCGGATAATTTCTATTGGCTCTCCGGACAGGAAGATGTCATGGACTGGGATACCTATTACTGGTTCTATACGCCACAGAAAGTATTTGCCGACTTTACACGTCTCAATAGTTTGCCCGAAGCCCGGGTCAACGCCTCGAAAAAGGCAAGGAAAGAGCGTGGCGAGTGGCTCATCGAAATCACCCTGGCCAACGCCGGCAAACAGATCGCGTTCTGCATGGAGATGCTGTTACTTGACCCCTCCACCGGCGACCCTGTCCTCCCTGTTTTCTGGGACGACAACTATGTCTCGCTCACCGGCGGAGAAACGAAAACCTATACCGTGCGCTGCAGTGAGGCGGACGTGTCGTCCGAACCGGTTGTGACGATCAATGGCATTAATATACATTCACTCAATTATACACATTAAAATCATGAAGAAAGTTTATTTGTTTACATGCGTGTTATTATCCCTCCTGCTCACCGGATGTACGGCCACGGGAGTTAAAACGGGTAATGGAAAAGAGACTCCACAGGTGAAAAACGTCATTATCCTAATCGGGGACGGGATGGGAGTCTGCCAGGTATATGCCGGATTGACGGCCAATAAGGGAAGCCTCAACCTGGAACGCTCCCACTATGTCGGCTTCTCTAAAACCTATTCGGCCAACTCTTATATCACCGATTCGGCGGCGGGAGGTACGGCGATTGCTTGCGGGACGAAAACAGACAACGGCGTCATCGGAATGACTCCCGACAGCGTCCCTGTCAAATCCATCCTGGAATATGCCGCCGAACAGGGGCTGTCGACGGGCGTTGTCGTGAGCTGCGATGTAACGCATGCCACGCCCGCTTCTTTTGTCGCCCATCAGCTCAGGCGGAGCATGGCCGAAGAGATTGCCGTCGATTACCTGAAAAGCGACATCACCGTGTTTATCGGGGGAGGGCGCAAGAACTTTGAAGAACGTTCCGACAAACAAGACCTGACAGGACAGCTCAAGGAGAAAGGATACGCCGTCGCATACACCCTCGACGAAGCCAAACAGGTGACCTCCGGCAAACTGGCCGCCCTGCTCGCCGACGGACATCCCGACGCCTACCCGCAACGGGGGGAACTGTTGCCCGAGGGCGTTCAGGCCGCCATCAATATCCTCAAACAGAACGACAAAGGTTTCTTCCTGATGGTAGAGGGTTCGCAAATCGACTGGGCTTGCCACGACAACAAGGGAGAGGAAGCCATTCAGGAAATGCTGGATTTTGACCGCGCGATAAAGGTGGCGTTCGATTATGCCGACCAGGATCCCAACACGCTGGTTATCATTACGGCAGACCATGAAACGGGAGGCATGACACTGGTCGGTGGAGACATATCGGCGGGAGAGACGAAGATCGCTTTCTCTACCGGAGGCCATACGGCGGTGATGGTGCCGGTGTTTGCCTACGGAGCAGGTGCAGAAGCCTTTGCCGGCATTTACCAGAATACGGATATCCTGCCCAAAGCCCTCAATGCGTATGGCTTTGCCCGTTAAGCATACCGCTACGTGGCGTACCTGTGCGCTGCTTTCCGGCATGGCTCTTCTCCTGGGGATCGCCTCTGTACGGCTTTCGGCGCAAGAGGGGCGGTTTTCAGTGACACTGCTCGACGCCGGGATGATTTACGAACAATCCCCTTTCCCGTCATGCCATGCCTCGACGGTTGTCTGCCTGGATGACGGGCTGCTCGCCGCATGGTTCGGCGGGACGCGAGAGGGGAATCCCGACGTGTGCATCTATGCTTCCCGCAAGACGGAAGGCAACGCCTGGAGTACGCCCCAGCTAATCGCCGACGGCATACAGGATGCCGGCGTAAGGTACCCGTGCTGGAATCCTGTACTCTTCAAAAGAGATAATGGCGACATCATTCTATATTATAAGGTAGGTCCCTCGCCGCGCAAATGGTGGGGCGAATACAAAATATCGAAAGATGAAGGCTGTACATGGTCGGAAAAGAGGGAAATACCCAGGTCGTGCCTCGGGCCGGTCAAGAACAAACCCGTCCGCCTCCCTTCGGGAATGATCCTGTATCCCACCAGTATAGAGGTCGTAGGCAAATGGAACGTCTATATGGAAACATCCGGGCAGGATCTCTCCGGATGGGAAAAGATAGAGATAGACAACAATGGGTTCGACGCCATCCAGCCATCCGTCTTGCATTACGAAGACGGATCGCTACAGATTCTGTGCCGGAGCAGGAACAAACGGATTGTCGAATCATGGTCGAGGGATAACGGGAAAACCTGGTCGAAACTATCCGCCACATCCTTGCCGAACAACAACGCCGGTACGGATGCCGTCACCCTCTCGAACGGCTTGCAGCTCCTTGTCTACAACCCCATCACAGAGGGACGGAACCGCCTGGCTATCGCTGTCTCCATAGATGGGAAAGCGTGGGAAAAGCTGATGGATCTGGAAAACCAACAGGCCGGCGAATTTAGCTATCCTGCTGTCATAGAAGACAAAAACGGGATCGTGCATGTCACCTATACCTACAACCGGGAACAGATAAAGCATGTCATGCTGCAAATAACAGATATAACGGACATAACAAAATAACAGAACAAAACAAAACAGTGTATGGCTCAGGTTTCAATAAAAGATATCGCCCAGAAAGTCGGGGTTTCCAATGCTACCGTATCCTTAGTCCTTAACGGAAAAGAGAAAGGGGGGAGGATCAGTGCGGAAGTCGCATCACGGATCAGGGAAGTGGCAAAAGAGTTGAATTATGAGCCTAACAACCTGGCCAGAAGCCTGCGGGTAGGTAAATCCCGGACGATCGGGCTTATTATTGCTGATATCTCCAATAACTTTTTTGCCAGCCTGGCCTTTTATATTCAGGAATTTGCCGAGAAATACGAATATGCCGTGATCATTACCAACACCAATGAATCCAGCGGGAAAATGGGGAAAATGATCAACGTACTCAAAAGCCGGCAGGTGGACGGCTTCATTATTGTCCCTACCGAAGACGGGGAAAAGCATATTTCGGAGCTGATCGCCTCCCGTATCCCGGTTGTGCTGTTAGACCGTTACTTCCCCGACCTGCCCGTCAGCCACGTGATCGTCAATAATTACCATGCCTCGCTTGATGCCACCAACCTGCTCATCAACCTGGGCTGCAAAAACGTGGCCTTGCTCATGTATGACAATCAGTTGCCCCATATGCTTGAAAGGCAAAAGGGATATGAAGAGGCGCTAAAAAAGGCGAACCTCTTCAATCCCCGACTAATCAAGAAGATCAACTATTCTCTGATCACCCGTGATATACCGGAGGCCATTGATGCGCTGTTGGAAGAGGAACAAAAGGTGGACGGCATCTTCTTTGCCACCAACAGCATCTCCATGCTGGGCATAAAACGGCTTATGGAATTGCATATCACGATCCCCGACGACATGAAGATCGTCTGCTTCGACAAAAGCGATGCCTTTGAATTTTCCAACATCTCCATCCCCTATATCCAGCAACCCATTAAAGATCTGGGCAGGAAAGCCGTTGACGTATTGATGGAACTCATCAACCAAGACACCTCCACGTTCACAAAAATCGAATTGTTCGCCCATCTGTTGAATGTGCCGGAGTAGTTACGCAGCTCAAGGACAATTTAGTCTGAATCACAAGCGCTTACACGAAAAGTGAAAAAGATCAGAAACGTTTGATCAGGAACGAAGGGATCATGCGGAAGTAGACACCCATTGAAAAGCCGGTCGCACCACCCTGTTTTTCTGTTCTTTCCGCCGTATGGGCTGTCGTTGAAAGGTGATAGTACAGATCCAGATCTATGCCGATCGAATAGCCTTTGCCAAAGCTCCGGGAATATTCCAGGCCGAAACAGGCCATCCGGGGATTGTCGAAGGTAAGCCCCTCTTCCGACGTGGACACGGCACCGTAGTACGGGTTTCCAAACATGGAAATAAAATCTTTGCACATCCAGTAAGCGCCCTTAACCCTGAAATCGTATAGATCCGCCCAAATCCGCGCATACAGGCCATACCCGTTTGTAAACGGCCATAAATCACCGGTTTGCTGATAAAAGCCGGTGGCGTCCGCTTCTACATGCAGGCGTTTAAAAACCGGATGGTTGATATTCCAAACTCCTCCGATACCGGTTGCGCCATTCATAAAGGTCTGTACGGAGTTGACGACAATCGTATCAATCTCCCCGCCCCTGTGCTGGGTTAATAGCTGTATGGGCGTATAGAAATGAAAGCGGGATTCGGGTCTGTTATAGTTGATGCGTGATGAAATACCGAAAGTAAACGCCTCCTGGTGCGTATCTAACTTGAAAATAAAACTTTCCCAGTTTGTCCACGCATCCAGGTCAATAAACCTTGATGTATACAGGAATTGTAACCCTGTTTCGGGATCAGCCGTGAGATTCAGCTCCGGATTGTAGAGCGGTTCGATCAGGCGATGGTTCGCCGCGCCGTAAAGATTCCCCAAAACAAGGTTGACACGTTCGGACAAGGCTATTTGCGCCCTGAAGACAGGAAGCAGGCGTGCGCCGTATTGATACCGTTCGCTTTTCCAATCGGCGATATCCTGGTAAGCATAGTTGGGATAGGCATCCGCCCCCCAGTAAAGAAGCGCATGCATACCGGCTTCCAGCTTAATGTTCGTCGACGGATAATAGACCGCTTTGGATTGCAACCACAATCCCGGCAAGGTATATCCTTCTAAAAAGTTCCCTCCATATTCATTATTCTTGAAAAAACTGAGGTTATCCAACTCAACGGAAAGCGCCCCTTTTCTTTCTGCATCTATCTTATAAGGTGTTTGAAATACCTTTTCGGGGATTTGTGCATGTGCGAAAGAGATACCGGCAACAAAAGTGCAAAGGACGAAGCAGCGTATTCCCGGCAAACAGACATCTATAAATGTATTTCGCATAATAGTTAATTTCATGCAAATTTACAGAAATATCGACAAATAAAAAACGGGAAAACGGATATTTTCATTCCATTTCCCCGTTCAGGTATTGTCTCGCAAGTTTATCTTAGTAAACTCAACGTCTTGGAGTAGCTTCCTTTACCACCATCTGACGGCCTTCGTATTCCGCGCCGTCTAATTCTTTGATCAGATTTCTCGCTTCAGTGTCATTTGGCACTTCCGCAAAGGCAAAACCCTTTGAGCGATTAGTATCGCGGTCAATCACTAACTTTACGGAATCAATTGTTCCATACTCTTCCAGAATCTGCTGTAGTTCTGATTCTCTAACCCGATAATTCAGGTTACCAATGTAAATGTTCATACAAAAATGATATAAAATAAATAATTTAAT
>JAISQD010000209.1 GCA_031274415.1 Tannerellaceae bacterium
TTGTACAGTTCGGGATGTTTGCTTTGAAATCCCCATCCTTCGATTTGTTTCAGGCTGCGCCGTTCGGCATATCCGGGCGCCTGTCCGCTCATGGAGATCAGTCCGTCGGGCGATACCTGCTGCCGCGCCGTGGGATGAACGGAGGAGAGCGAGGCCGTAACGTCCAGTCCCTCCTTTTTATCGCACCGCAGCCGCATCACGATGACGCTGTCCGGGTGAGAGGCAAAGATTTCGCGGGTATATTCCACGCCGTTCTGTTTCCAGGAGATGCGCAACGTGGCGTTAGCTATGTCCAGCTCGCGCCTGTAATCCGTAATTTCTCCTGGCGTGTGATTGGCGAGATGCCATTCGCCCAGCGGCTGGTAGTTTTGGTGCAGTCGTCCGAGCCAGTGTTTGCCGACAAAACCGGTAGCTTCGGCATACCTGCCTTCGCGCAGCATTGTCACCACGTTGTCGAAATCCGGGGTAATGTCCACATCATTCCTTGCCGATGCCGGCTCTCCGCTGTACAGGGTGTTATCGTTCAGTTGCAACACTTCATCGTCCGTTTTGCCGAACACCATGGCGCCCAGATGACCGTTACCCACGGGCAGCGCCTCTTCCCATGCGGCTGCCGGCCGGTTGTACCAGAGTGTTAAGTTCGATGGCTCCTGTTCCTTTTCGGAACATCCTGCACAGGCGATCATGCCGCACAGGATTATTTGATTGATTCGTCGGGTCATTGTCGTATATATATCTTGTTTCATATCTATAATTTTTTAGTAAGATATTTTTGTCCGTCAAAATTAATTCAATATTTAGAGATTTCCATCCAAAACAGATAATAATCTGCGTGTTTTTGAGACAGCCTCTACAATCGCACGTTCAAAGTATTTCCTGAGCCTCTCAAAGCGCTATGGGAAAAACCCTAACAGGGTTCCAAACCCTGTTAGGGTTAGGGTTGCAGATTGAATAGAAAAGCGCAGATTATAAAACAGATAACTATCTACGAAAATCCATCTAATCTGTGTTATCTGCGTGCTTTTGAGACAGCCTCCTTTGACGGACAGATTCCGTCATCTTATGTTAGTAACCGGGATTCTGTTCCAGCAGCTCATTCACATCTATTTCGCTTTGCGGGAAAGGCAGCAGATAATGTTTGGCCGGATCGAACATGCGCCTTGTGCCACCCGGATCGACCAGTGTGGGGATGTATGTTTCCGCTGTTTTCCACCGCAGAACGTCTCCCCAGCGGACGCCTTCGAGCGCCAGTTCCACTCTTCTTTCGTTCCGGATGCGTTCCCTCAGTTCCTCTTTTGTCAGTCCGTCCGGGATAGGCGGCATATTGACTCTCGCCCGTACCTGGTTGATGGCTGCATAGACGCTGGCGTCCGGGCCGCTCGCTTCATTCCTGGCTTCGGCATACATCAACAGGACATCGGCGTAGCGGAGGAGTATCCAATCCTGATCGCTCAGGGTGCTATAATCCATTGGAAGTGCATCCCAGTTGCAGTACTTGACCGGTTCATAACCCGTTCCCGAGATGGCATTGTAATTGAAGCCCATTTCCTCGCCGGAAGAGTTGATGACCTTATCGTCAAATCCCTTGATGGTCATCAACAGTCGCGGGTCACGGTTCAGGCGCCAGTTTGACGGATCATACAACGGCGACGATGTAATCGGCAATCCGTCGGCACATTCATACGCATCCACCAGCTCCTGTCGCGGATTCACCGCCGCATTCCATCCCCAGCGGATATCTATGTCACCGCTTATATCGGGAACCAGGTAGCGGGTAGAAAACATGATTTCGGGATTGTTGCTCTGTCCCACGGCGAGAAACAGCGTCCGGAAATCATTATACAGACTGAATTTACCTCCCTGGATAATCTGGTTTGCCAGATCAGCCGCTTCCTGCCACTGCTGGCCGTGAAGCAGTACCCTGGCTTTAAGCCCCAGCGCCGAGCCTTTCACTGCATGCCCGTCGGTATAGGGTACGTCAGGCAGATTGGCGATGGCAAAATCCAGGTCGGTGATGACCTGCTGCAATACCTCCGCCTTGGAACTCTGCTTCACTTTTGCCCCCTCGATCGTAACCGGACTGGTATATAGCGGTACGCCACCGTAGTGTGTAGCCAGTGTAAAATAGAACAAGGCTCTGAGAAAACGGACTTCCCCCTGATACCTGTTCAACGTTTCCACTGAAATGGGCGTCTTTTCGATATTGTCGAGGAAGAAGTTGCAGGTACTGATGCCGGCGTAGCAGTTGTTGTAAATGGTGCTGACAAGACCTCCCGACGTCGGCAGGATATTTCCCTGTGCTATGCTGATCACTGTATTAAACGCGTTTGCACACACATCGCCCGCCATGGTGTCGAAGTCGGCCTCCTTATGAGTAAACGGATACGCCAACAGACGGGAATAGACGCCGGCCACCGCCATGGAGGCTTCGGCTTCGTTTTTCCAGAATGTTTGGCTGGTAATCTGGTCGAGGGGATTCTTGTCGAGAAAATCGGCACATGATACGGGAGACATCAACAGGATCCCGATCAAAAATATTTTTATATAATTCATACACTTGTTCATAATATCTGATTTTTATAGTTTGACTTTAATTCCCAATGCATAGGTCGTAAGTTGCGGATAAGTACTGTAGCTGCTTCCCAAACTCGATTTTTCGGGATCCACACCCGGGTAGTTTGTAATCGTAAACAGGTTATCTCCGGAGAGATAAATCTGTAGCCCTTTCAGTCCCAACTTGCGGGCAAAACCGGTCGGCAGGTTATAGCCGACACGCAGGTTTTTCAGCCTCAGATAGGAAGCATCCAGCAGCCAATAGGTGGATTCGGTGCCGGTCAGGGGTCGGTAGGTCTGTTCATATATGGCCGGATATTTGTTGGTCGAACCTTCGCCCGTCCACCGGTTCTTTACAAAGTCCATGGGCGGTGGCGATCCCTGCACGTAAGGTATATATCCCCATCCTGTATACAATCCGCCATTATAGTTCTTCAGTCCGTTGATACCCTGAACAAACAGGGAGACATCCAGGTTTTTCCACAGGACATTGATGCTCCCGCCGTAGAAGAATTTGGGATAGGCGCCGTCCACCACGATGCGGTCATCGGCATTGATCACACCGTCGCCGTTCGCATCTCTGTATTTTAAATCACCCGGTTTCGGATTGTAGGGATGAACAGGCCCATTGTCAATTTCGGCCTGATTCTGGAAAATGCCGATCCATTCGATCAGGTAATATGAATTATACGGTAGCCCTTCCTGTACGGTGGTTCTTCCCAGCGAAGGACTGATAATGCTCAGTACCTTGTTTTTGTAGGTCGACAAATTAACCGCGACGTCATACTGCACCTTGCCGATACGGTTGCGGTGTCCCAGTTCGAAATCCCAGCCGATATTTTCCATCTGCCCTCCGTTCACGGTTGGCGCCGACAGCCCCACGCTAGCAGGAATGGGAATACTGTAGAGAATACCGTCGGTAAATTTCCTGTACCAGTCGACCGTCAGCGAAAACAGGCCATCCTTTACACTGACGTCTAATCCGAAGTCGGTAACGGTGGTTGTTTCCCATTTCAGCGTCTGATCGACTAAGCGGGTTGGCCGGACTCCCGATTCCACGCTGCCGAAAGCATAGGAGGTCGTTGACAGCACATCCTGATAGGGATAGGTGCCTACATTCTGATTTCCCAGTTGTCCCCACGAAGCCCGCAGTTTCAGGTTACTCAGCCAGTCCGTCTCCTTCATAAACGACTCCTCCGAAAGCCTCCACCCCGCCGACATGGACGGGAAAATTCCCCAGCGTGTATCGGGGTGAATACGTGAAGTGCCGTCATAGCGGAGGGAAGCCTCGAACAGGTATTTACTTTTATAGTCATAGTTGACACGTCCGAAAAGCGACTGGATTGCCCATTCATTGGCCGTCCCCGACGTGGATTGATTCAGTGAAGAACCGGCATTCAGCTCCCTGAGATCATCTGTCGGGAAATACGTCCTGGTACCAGCAAGTTCCCTGTAATAGGAGGATTCCTGGTTATAGCCGGCCAGAACGTTCAGATTATGGGTCTCATTGAACGTTTTCTGATAGTTTAATGTAGAGTACAAGGTTGTCAGAAAGTTCGTATTCATGTTATCCCTGACGCCGAGATTCCATACGGAGCCGTTATGCGCCCACGATCCATCGTTGAAATAGTAACAGTCAACGGCATGTTCGTGATTTTTGGTGAAATTGTAATCAAAGTCGGCAGCCCCCTTGGTGTACCAGTTTAAACCCTCCGCCAGCTTGACATTGGCATATACCTGCGGCCTTGCGGAGTAATTACTCATCGTTTTGGAACCCTGGGCAAGAATGGCTGCGGGATTTCGTACCGTCCATTCCGCAATGGAGGCGCTGTATCTGGCCACATATCCGGTAGATCCGTCGGGCAGCGTCATGGTCGGCGTATAGTTCGGCCCCGGCCCGTAAGCGTGCATAATAAAATAAGCTTCATTGTTCCCTCCCTGGACATCCTGGGTGACGTCTCTTTTCATACCCTGCATGTTTCCGCCAACGGTCAGCCAGTCGGTTACTTTTGAGTCGACGGAAAGAAGCATGTTGTATCTCTTGAAGTCGTACAGGTCGACAATGCCTCCCTGATCCAGATAGCCGAACGAGAGATTAAAGGTCGTTTTTTCATTTCCTCCGCTGACGCTCAGATGATGATTATGCGTAAATGCCGTTTTTAAAATATAATCCACCCAGTCGAAATTCGGATAGTTAACCGGGTCGTTGGGGTTGTTTCTGAACGCATCGATCTCCGCCTGTGTAAAATACGTTGGCAATCCCGACCGCTCATTGGCTTCGTTCCAGAGCTGCATGTAATCGGCGGAATTTGTCAGGAGTTTGGGTAGCCTGGTTGCATTCTGGGCTTCAAGCGTCACATGGTATTCCACCGACAGCCCGTCGGAACGGCCCTTTTTAGTTGTGACAAGAATCACGCCGTTTGCAGCTCTCGCACCGTAAATGGCAGCCGAAGCGGCATCTTTCAGCACGGAAACGGATTCAACGTTATCCGGATCCAGATCGGCAAAATCACCCTGTATTCCATCCACGGGTTACGATATTTCCTCTACTTTTCACCATATTATTTACTTTTTAGCAATTAACATTTTCATTTATTATATATTTTATTGACAGGCACGTACACCTGTCTGTCGGAAACACGGAGATACCCTGCATTCCTGACAGCCTTCACGGTTGTTGAATATCTTGATTTTGTTTGTTCCTATGTAAAACACATATTGATATCATTTGATTTTTGGACATTATCCGAATCTGTAATCACTTCATTTACCCCTGTCTTGCATCTCCGTTCGTGGGCTAAAAGCAAAGCCCCTGCTTTACACAGTCATACAGGGCAAAAGCCTTGCTTTTAGCTGTGACGCAGCGAAGATGCTGCGCCGAGCGGGGGACGTACTGTCGTCTCAAAAGAAGCACAGGGTTTCCAATTTCACTTCTCCGTTTGCGGTGATATTTAAAACGAGTTCGGCTTTGCCTTTTCGGACATTTTCGAGTTTAATATCCTGTCCGCCGATGCCCTGTCCGATTATTTTCCCGTTGGCGGTAACCGTTACTTTGATGATATTGTTCAAGCCTTCGCCCTGCAATGAAATCTTCTTTTCCTTGCCGGTGAGCGCAACATATCGGAAACCTGTTTCGGCGCTGTCCCTGACTACCGCGCTGCCGTATTTGCCGTCGTTGCTGAAACGGCAGTTCTTCTGAATGACAGCCGTATTGAAATAGATGGGTTTGGAGGTGTCCAAACCTTCGGCGATGCCGCTGCTTGTGGGAACTATCGGTTTAATCAGCCCGTCCCTGTCGAACTCGATTTTTTCAATACACAATGCACGTCTATTCCAGACACCGTTCAATGCACGATGATAAAAAGCATACCACTTGCCGTTAAATTCTTCAATGGAGCCTTGTATGTTTGTATTGCCCGGTATATCCTCAATGGTGAGGATCACACCACGGTAAACATACTCGCCGGTAATATTTTTGCTGGTGGCGTACGAAAACCGCTTGGGAGTATGATTTTTATCGGTTATGGCACCGCAGTTTTCGTTATAGATAAGATAATAAATGTCGCCGCGTTTGCGTATGGATGGTCCTTCGTAAAAATCTTTCAGACCTTCGATTTTTTTAATGCTACTTTCATCTATAACATCGTTTTCAATGAGTCTTGCGATCAACAGATGATTTTCATGCACAGGCTGCGCGGTTGGTGCCCAGATAATGTAACGGGAACCGTCTTTTTCAACAAAAACCTTTGCGGTAATACCATCTATTTCCTTTTTTGACGGGTTCCCTGTCACCCAGCGAAAATTCTTGAATGGTCCCATCGGATTATCACTCTCCAATACGTAGGAGCGATCTTTGGATCGCCCGCCAAACCATTCAAAAGCTCCGTATAATAAATATTTTCCATTATAAAAATGAACATCCGATCCCCACAACATTCTTTTGGGGTACGGAAGACTGTCATTAAAGGAGGAAAAAGCCACTCCGTGACTTTCCCACCGTTTCAGGTCGGCAGTTACAACCGGAATCAAATAAGGAGAGCAAAAAACGTTGCTGGCGTCCACTGATCCGTAGATATACAATTTCCCGTTGAAAGCGTGCGCTTCGCAGTCGGGAATGTTCAGATCCCACGAATAGGGCAGGACGGGATTCTGCACCTGCCAACCCACCGTGACGCGGGCAAACACGGACTGTTGACCATCGACAAGAGCATAAATATCGCAATCGCCGTCAGTAACGGCTTTGATGCTGTTGCCCGAAATAACGGCTATCTTTTCATCCGAAGAGATATATGTCCGTCCGGGAACAGTCGGCAATTTGTGTTTATCTTTTTTATCCATCATGTAATGATGAATATCTTTGGAGGCATCATACGCCTGTCCGTAACCCGAAAATACCGTTACGGAAAGTAATACAAAGATTACTGAAAACTTTACGAAAAATTTATTCATGTTATTTATAACATTATAATGATCGGGCAATATCTGATGGCTTCACTTTGAGTGAAGCCATCAGTAATATGCCACATTCTTTTAATTACTCAATTCTCAATTTTCGTTGTTTCTGAAAAATTATACCGCAAACTGGGATTATTGGTTCTGGCTCCTATTCTTACATAATACGTTTTCCCTTTTTCCAATCCGGTGATTTGTTCTTCAAAGGTAGTTTGCAGAATTGTCTGATCATCTATGCTTCTCAAATCCCGCAAAGGGCTTAAACTGCCGATTAAAACATTAAAGCCTACATTGGGATTAGTAGATACAAATACCCTTGAATCATAAATCTTGTCACCTTCCTGTGTACGTAATATTCTGTATTTAACCAACAGTTGATCGTTGGCTAATGTGATTTGATCAGCATGTACTGACAAATAGGGGGTGACTTTAAATTCCACATTCACGGTTCCCTTGATTTTTACTGTTTGCGGAGCCGGGCTGAAAAACGCTCCTTCCACAGGTGTGATTTCATATTCCCCTGCAAATACTTTCGAATTATTGAAGGTTCCATCCGCTTTTCCCCAGAAATAAAGAGGTATGGGATTATCCGACCAACTCAGTTCCATCAATCGTAATCGGTAACCATTGGGCTGTTCCGTCTGTATCGGCTTGTTAGTGGTTATATCGATTACCGCACCGGTCAATGTTTCTTTTGGTTCGTCGTACGTATCCAATTTATCACAGGAAGCGAATAGTCCAAACAACAGACATACTATTAAATACTTTTTCATTATTATGCTTTTTTAAAATTAATAACCTGGATTTTGTATCAATAAACTGTTCTTATCTATTTCAGATGTCGGAATCATCTGATAATACACTTTAGGATCAAAGGTATAAGAAATACCGACAGGTTCCTTTCTGAAGATATATTTATCTTCATCATAGATATAATACGGACATAAGGCTGTATAAGTTACATTATTGATTTCATCAGCCGCCGTTCTCCATCGCCTTAAATCCCAGAATCCTTGGTTTTCGAAAGCCAGTTCCATGCGCCGTTCTTTCCGGATGGTTTGCTCCGTGATATCCGTTAATTGGTATAGTTTAGCTCCTGCTCTATCCCGGATTTGATTGATTACCTCGAGAGCATCATCTTTATTCCCCAAAGCAAAGGCTGCTTCAGCTCTGTTCAAGAGTATCTCTCCATAGCGAATATCAATATAAGCCTGTTCCGACTGACCTATCAAGACAAGGCCTTGCGGCGTTGCCGGATTCATATATTTACGGGCATGAAAACCGGTAGTGGTTGATTCACTGTTTCCTATACCACTCTTACCTGTAATGTGCTTACTACCGTTAGCTCCGGTGTACATTTCATTCCAATCGGCAGAGGTTCGCAACTCACCTTCCGGATAGGAAGTATATAAACCCTTTTGTACATCTATGACATCTCCTTTAAATACATCCCCAGGCAGGATCACGGATGCTCTCAAACGAGGTTGTATTTTTTTGAATAAATCCATTACATTGTCAAATCGAATTGGCGTCCCGTTTTCTTCGACCTTGAATGTTCCGGGATTACCCTCTATGTCATCAAAAAGTTCCACAATATTCAATGTAGGATTCATAATTGAACCCCATCCGATAGGCCCTCTCATTTGAAAGGGGATATTATACGCATCAAAAGAGTGCGCAATAGAAGGATAAAGAAAGTATTTCACAAAAATGGCTTCGGGATTATCCTTGTCCAAAAATAAATTCCAGTAGTTTTCAAACTTGTCCGCATGTTTGTTATACAAAGAATAACGTTTACCCACTTCAAGGGATGCATCGTAACTGGATTGATAATATTTCGTTGCCTCCGATTTCGGAATGCCCAATATGCCATCTAACTGAATGGTTCCGTATTGAGCGATGGAGGCAGCATAAAGCATCGCTTTCGATTTCAAGGCATAAGCAATACCTCTGTTCGCTCTTCCGGTTTGTACGCTTGCTTCCGGAAGCAAGCGAATGGCTTCGTCCAAATCACGTGCAATAAAATCATAGACTGCCTGTTCTTTGTCGCGGGGAACTTTCAATTCTTCCAGACTTTCTTGTGGGAAGTTTTGAAGTTTATCTATAATGGGAACGCCTCCGTATCTTTTTACCATGGCAAAATAATAGTATGCCCGGATAAAGTAAGCCTCACCCATATAGATATCGGCCATTACCGCCGAGAATTTATTTCGATATTGAGGAAAAACCTCTATGAAATAATTTACGTTACGTACACTGGAATATCCCCACCATTGTACTCCTGTACCACTTGGAGAGGCGTTATATCCACCTGCATTCTGTAATGTTTCTCCCGCCCAATTACCTAAAAACGGATGAGGATTCCCATTAAATCCATTGATATTAAATCGTAGATCCTCAATGGGCGCTTCGCCATACAGCCTGGCCATATAGCTATTGATTCCTGCTTCATCTTGAAACACATCGTCATCCTTAATCACATTGAGTGGGGGTAAGTCCAAACTGTTACATGCGACAAAAGTAATGAGAAAAAATAATCCTGACAGGATATTTGATATGTGACTTGTATTCATATTCATGTATATTTAAAATTGTAAATTTACTCCAACATTATAGGTTATTGTGTATGGATATACATATCCATCATGAAATCCTCCCGGCAACTCAGGGTCGGTATATTCCAATCCTGTGAATGTCAGTAAATTATATCCATTAAGATAAATACGCGCATTTTGGATGCCCATACCTTTCAGCATTGATTTTGGAAGCGTATAGCCTATCTCAATACTCTTCAGGCGGATATAAGAAGCATCCTGAACATCGAACTCAGAGGTATGGTCATAGTTATTGGATTGTGCGTATGTAGTCATGGAAGGAAACTTTCCGGGAATCCATTTGGTATTCGGATCTTGTGGATCATCCGTAATATTTTCCATGTGCCAGCGATCCATAAACTTTGACAATCCACCCCTGTCCCACATCAAAGGGTTACTTAACATCTCGTAGTATTTAGTACTCATCCCCTTAGCTCCTTGAAACAATATATTGAAGTCAATACCCTTATAGTCTGCCGTAAGTATAATTCCGTAATTATACAATGGATAGCCGGTATTGGCTATTGGGCGTACATCATTATCATCTATCATGCCATCTTCATTCCAGTCCTGATAACGGTAATCGCCCGGCCGACCAATCGAATTGCCTCTATTATCCTGAATGGGTGATGACCAATAATCCTGCATGGATATAAATTGACCGGCTGCACCGTATCCCCACCAGATATTATTGTAGCGGTTTGCCGTATTATCTCTCCAATTACGGTATGAATTACCGGATTCGGCCCTTTCCCTGTAGATCCATTTGGTTCTGTTGTAAAGGATGTTGCCACTGATGGAATAACTGAAATCATTGATTTTATTGCGGTGGGTCAATACAAATTCATATCCGGAGGTCTGATCGCTTTCTAAATTTTCTTGAGACAGTCCAACCCCTACCGTGCCCGGTAATACTAAATTCCGTGTAGCGAGTAACCCTTCTCTGTCTCGTTTGAAATATTCTGCCTGGACACCCAGCCAACCATTCCATAAGTCAGCATCTACTCCTACATTATAGATATTAGCTATATACCAGGTAATATTCGGATTGGCAAGTCCTTTAGACAGAATGGCATTTGTCCAGTTACCCCCCAACACATATCCGCCGCTTGGATATGTATAGCCGGTAAGATACTGGTAGGATGAAGCCGAATCATCTCCTAATCGACCATACGAGGCCCTAATCTTCAAATTATCGACGAATAACAACGCCTGAGTTTGTTTGAAAAATTTCTCTTCGGAAATCCGCCAGCCTAACTGGGCTGACGGGAAAAATCCCCATTGACTACCCGCAGCAAATTTAGAAGAGCCATCATAACGGAAACTGAACTCTGCCAGATATCTCGACAGAAAATCGTAATTAAGCCTTCCCACAAAGGATTTATTGGCTAATTGATACAAACTTCCGGAATTCTGGGTAGCCTGCTGGTTTAATGTGTTTCCTGCAAACAACTGATCCACGGCATCTATGGAATATTCTCTCTGTGCATTGAAATTATCTAACGCGGAATTAGTCTCTTCGTACAACAACAAAGAGTTGATATTATGGCTCTTTGCAATGATTGTATTGTAATTCAAAGACAGTTGCAGAGAAGATGAAGTCTTATAAAGAAATGTGCGTGCAAGCACGGAAGGAACAAACGCATCATATCCTATATATGCATCTGTCTCCGGCTCATGCTCATACAAAGTGTATTTTTTCTTGAAAGCTTTCTGTTCTTCATTGTAATAATCATAATTGTACGAAGCTTTCGCCACCAAATTTTTGATGAAAGGAACGTCGTATGTCAGATTTAAACTCCCTTGGAACAGGTTTGTATGAATTTTCCGGTAACCGCTGATTTCTTTGTCTGACATGGCAATGGGATTCATCGAGCCTGGAACTTGTTGTAAATAGTCGGGATTATTATTTGCATAAAGAGGTAAAGTAGGAATATGCATCCAAGCGCCTTGGAACAACATATAAGTATCATAATTGGGTTGATCCTTCACATCTGTCATTCCATTTAACAGCACATCTACTTTTAGATTTTTTGCTACTTTAGCTCCTACATTCGCACGGACACTGAAACGCTCATACCCCAAGTCTCCACTTTTCAGATGCCCGTTTTGGTTCAGGTAAGTCACACTGGTAAAATAATCGATTCGCTCACTACCACCCGAAGCACTGACACTATGCTGGGTATGGGGAGCTATATCGTTTATGTGAACTTTTCCCCAATTGGTATATGGTCTCTTCCCGGTTTTATATTCCATGATGTCTTCTTCCGAAAAAATAACATTACCTCCCTTATTTCTGGAATGTTCGTTGGTAAGAACCATATATTCCCAACCCGATAAAGTTTCCGGATATTTAGTCAGTTGCTGCATGCCATACGAACCCGAGTAATCAATTTTAAATTCACCCGCTTTTCCTTGTTTTGTTTTGATAAGGACGACCCCGTTCGCTGCCCGTACACCATAGATAGCTGCCGCTCCGTCTTTGAGTACTGAAATGGTTTCAATATCATTTCCATCTAGTTTCGCCATGTTATCGCGAGGGACTCCATCAATAATAATCAGCGGATTACCCATACCTCGAATCTGCATATTGGAATTAAAAACACCCGGTTCGGCCGAATTTTGCTTAATCTGTAATCCCGGAATTTTACCTGTAATCATGTTTACCAAACTCTCATTTTTTGTAGTGATAATATCCTTATTTCGTATGGCTGACACGGCTCCGGTTAAAGACTCCTTTTTCATCGTACCATATGCCACGACGACTACATCTTCCAGCGTTTTCACATCTTCGACAAGAGTAATATTCCATGTGGTTTGATTTCCCACTTTCAGTTCTTTTGTCTGGTAGCCTATAAACGAAAATTGAAGAGTAGCATCCGCTCCAACGGACAGGGAGTAGTTTCCATCCACATCGGTTACGATTCCGTTCGTTGTCCCCTTCTCTATTACGTTCGCACCGATTAGCGGAATCCCTTTCTCATCCACAACCTTACCCGTTATCTTACGGGTTTGCTGGGAAATCACATTCTTTTCTGTATCTCCCGTCACCGAAAAATCAGCAGAAAAGACAACACTATTTGATGTGCCTGCTATCAATAGCACACAAATAAAAATCTGTTTGATTGTTTTTTGTAAATTCATATTAGTAAATGGTTTGTTTTAAGTTATTTTTATTGCACTCTCAGATAAATAAGGGGGCTTCCCCTTTTTGTTTTTACATGTTTCCACCAGTACAAGCGGATTGCTGCCCGCGCCACTGAATGTTCCCACGCCGCGGATACGCATGGTTCCCGCATCGCCGCCGGGCGTTCCGCCACTCTGGTTAATTTGCAGTCCGGCCACCTTGCCCTGCAGCAGGTTTTGAACGCTGGGAGCCGGACGCTTTGTCAGCTCCGCTTCCCCCACCGAAACAACCGAACCGGTCAGGTTGATTTTCTTCTGCGTGCCGTACCCGACTACCACCACTTCCTCCAGCGCCTGCAAATCCTCCCGGAGAGCGATTTGCAGCGTACTCTGATTCCCCACCGTTACTTCCTGCGTAATGTATCCGATATAGGACACCTGCAGGACTGCGCCGCCGGAAACGCTTAACGAGAAATGGCCGTCCACATCGGTAATGATACCGTTGGCCGTGCCTTTCTCCACTACGTTGGCGCCGATCACCGGCTCGCCGGTTTCATCGACAACCGTACCCGAAATCTGCCTTTTGCCCGCCTGAAACACGCCTTTGACGCCGTTGCCTTCCGGCAGCGGCACATCCGTGTTGGCGGCAAATAAGCCTGTCACAAGGAACAGGCAGCAGAAAACGGTCATTCCCGTCTGCCGAAGATTTCTCCGGACGGGATTCTTACACATACACGCGGTACGTGTTTCTCCTGGTTTGTTTTTCATCATTTTTTTGTAATTAAATTAATCAATAAGTTTAGTTTGTGTGCTGTGTTTCTCACCGGAACAGGGCTGCAGCACATGGCCCGATCCGTTTTTCCATACTTATTTCGTTTCTCCCATCGGTTCAATCGGCGGTTCCTCCTCCGTATTTTTTCCGTTTCTGCGACGGGCGGCACGCGCCTTGAGCTGCTGAATGTAATACCGGTTCAGTTCACGCAGTTCACTGATGAGCGGCATGTAGTCAGGCGCTTCATGGAGGTAGGCGCTGTACTGCACGGCGTCAAGGAACTGCGTCATGGCTTTACTCACGGCGCGGCGCAGGGCGGTAATGTCGATATGCGTTTCGGCGCTCTTTTCGGCAATGTAAGTGCGGAATGTTTCATCGTACTGCCGGTTGGCGGCAAACAGCTGCCGAGCCACTGCCGTCAGTCCGAAAGCGGTTAGCGCGGCCTGTACCGCCGCGTCACCGTTCACTTCCGTTTCGAGGCGCAGCAGCCGCTCCGTTTCGGCCGCACGCGAGGATGAGGCGACGGTCTTTGCCTGATGCTTTTCGAGCAGTGAAGACAGCACGTCGTAATGCTGCCGCGTTTCGGGCAGTTCCACGCCGCCGAAACCGCGCACCACCCTCTCAACCGTGTGGATGCAGCGGTCGCGCATCATTTCATGCTCGCCCGCCTGCATCAGTATCTTCGACTTGCGCAGATAAACCGTCAGTCCTTCCATTTCGGGCTGATACGATGCCAGCTCGCCAAAACTCTTCTCCAGATGCAGACTTTTCATGTCATGCTTTTGGCCGATGCCGACAGTCTGGCTGTAAACCGTCGGAAATTCATCATTTCTCAGATGTGCGTAATGTACGCGTTCAATTTTTTCTTTCATGATACGTCAGTTTTTTATGTGTATAATCTGTTAATAATCATTTTCGCCTGTTGCGGAAAGCCGTTATAAAACGGAACGCGCGTTCCGCACGTTGCGAAAATGCCTTTCAGGATAAAACGGCGGTTTCGCATGCTGCGAAACGGCCTCCCGGATTTTTGTACCCGTTTCGCGCATGGCGAAACGCTTTCAAAAAACAAAATACAGGTTTCGCGGGCTGCGAAAGGGCCGTCCGAAGCAAAACACGGTTTTCGCGCACGGCGAAACCTTTCCTGTCGAATAAATAAGATTGCTGCAGGATTTTCCTGCCTGTGAAAAAAGAAATATGTATCTTGACGCGCGCCCGGATAAATGACGCGGATACGCGAGGATATACTACATAATAAGAGAGAGAGAGAGAGAGAGAGAGAGAGAGAGAGAGAGAGAGAGTAGCAAAATATTCAAAACGAACAAATTATGCGGCATAAAAATAC
>JAISQD010000006.1 GCA_031274415.1 Tannerellaceae bacterium
GACTGCAATGCCGGCGACCATCATAAGGCGTTCGCCACCAATTTCAATCCCGAAATCAATATCCGCGAGATCACCCAGCGGGGGAAGTATTACGAAAACGGGGAATGGAAAGAGACAGATCCCCTTTCGGTACACCGGCCGGTGACCTATCCGCGTATCGGGGCGAGGGAGTCGTACCTGATGTATCATGAGGAGTTGGAAAGCCTGGTGAAGAACTTCCCGACGATCCGACGCGCCCGTTTCTGGATGACCTTCGGACAGGAATACCTGACGCACCTCCGCGTGATCCGGAATATCGGCATGGATCGTATCGACCCTATCCTGTATAAGGGCGTCGAGATCGTTCCCATCCAGTTCCTGAAAGCGGTCTTGCCCGACCCGGGCGAACTGGGGGAGAATTATACGGGAGAGACCTCCATCGGTTGCCGCATACGCGGCGTGAAAGGCGGAAAAGAGCTGACCTACTATGTCTATAACAACTGTAGCCACGAGGCGGCCTACAAAGAGACCGGCGCACAGGCCGTCAGCTATACGACAGGCGTTCCGGCAATGATCGGGGCAAAGCTGTTTTTCAAGGAGATATGGAAAAGACCGGGCGTATGGAATGTGGAAGAGTTCGACCCCGACCCATTCATGAAAGAGCTGAACGAACAGGGGCTGCCGTGGCACGAAATCATAGACGGAGATCTGGAATTGTAATATAAATTAAAAGCGTAACATTTATAGATCATGGCAATAGAGATAGGAGATAAAATCCCTGACATACTGGGGACAGATCAGAACGAGAAAGAGATAACGGCAGATGATTTCAAAGGGAAGAAGCTGGCGCTTTATTTCTACCCGAAAGACAATACAAGCGGGTGTACGGCCGAAGCATGCAGTTTGCGCGACGGGTATGAGGCGCTGAGAGAGGCGGGGTATGAAATTATCGGTGTCAGTAAAGACAGCGCCAAGTCGCATCAGGGCTTTATTGCCCGGCACAACCTCCCCTTTCGCCTGATAGCGGATACCGGTACAGCCCTGCAGCAGCAGTTCGGCGTATGGGCGGAGAAAAGTTTGTACGGGCGCAAATACATGGGGACGCTCCGTACCACTTTTATTATAAACGAAAACGGCGTGGTAGAGAGAATTATCCGTCCGAAAGAGGTGAAGACCAACGACCATGCAAACCAAATTTTAAATACGTAATACAATGGCAAAGAAACAACTGGAAATAGAAATGGGAATGGAAGAGACAAATAAACCGGCCGGAAATGCCGATAAGTTAAAAGCGTTACGCGCGGCTATGGACAAGATAGAGAAGAATTTCGGTAAGGGTTCGATCATGAAGATGGGCGATGAGAGTATCGAACAGGTAGAGGTGATCCGTAGCGGTTCTATCGCTTTGGACGCCGCCCTGGGGGTAGGCGGATACCCGCGCGGACGTGTGATTGAAATATACGGGCCGGAATCGTCCGGTAAAACCACCCTGGCCATCCATGCCATTGCGGAGGCGCAGAAAGCCGGCGGTATCGCCGCTTTCATTGATGCCGAACATGCTTTCGACCGCTTCTATGCGGAGAAGCTGGGGGTCGATATCGACAACCTGTATATCTCGCAGCCCGATAGCGGCGAGCAGGCGTTGGAGATCGCCGAACAGTTGATCCGTTCTTCCGCCGTCGATATCATTGTGATCGACTCGGTAGCGGCGCTGACCCCCAAGGCCGAGCTGGAAGGCGAGATGGGAGACAGCAAGATGGGGCTGCAAGCCCGCCTGATGTCACAGGCTCTCCGCAAACTGACGGCGGCTATCAACAAGACCCATACCACCTGCGTTTTTATCAACCAGTTACGCGATAAGATCGGCGTGATGTTCGGTAACCCGGAAACGACGACCGGCGGGAATGCGCTGAAGTTCTATGCTTCCGTCCGTTTGGATATCCGCCGCATCGGGCAGTTGAAAGACGGCGAAGAGGTAAAAGGCAACCAGGTACGCGTCAAGGTGGTGAAAAACAAGGTGGCGCCTCCTTTCCGCAAGGCGGAATTTGATATCATGTTTGGCGAAGGGATATCCCATTCGGGCGAGATCGTGGATTTGGGCGTCAACCTGAATATTATCAAGAAGAGCGGTTCGTGGTTCAGTTATAACGATACGAAGCTGGGACAGGGACGCGATGCGGCAAAACAGTGTATCAGTGATAATCCCGAGTTGGAAGAAGAGCTGTCCACCCTTATATTTGATGCGTTAAAAGGGTAAGCCGGCGGTATGACGAACAAAGAGAAATACCATTTGTTCTCCGAAAAAGAACCCGGCCTGCCCATCTTTTCCCGAGAATGGTGGTTAGATACGGTCTGCGGAGAGGCAAGCTGGGACGTCTTACTGGTCGAAAAGAACGGACGCATACTAGCCGCAATGCCTTTGTATACCCCTTATCCCCGTGTCGTCTCCATGCCGCCCTTCACACAAACAATGGGGCCTTGGTTTGCCCCGGCGGGGGACGACGCCAAATACACCGCCTGCCTGGAACACCGGCAGGCGATATGCAAGATATTCGTCCGTGAACTGGAAAAATACAACGCTTTCCTGCAAAATTTTAATTACCGGATCACCGACTGGCTGCCTTTTTACTGGGATGGCTATACGCAAACCACCCGCTACACCTATCTGCTGGACGGCATCGGACAGCCGGATATCCTCTGGAGAGACATGAATCCCAAAATCCGCAGCGATATGGCCAGAGCGAAAGGGAAATACCATATCACAGTGAGACGGGATATGCCTGTCGAAGACTTTATGCGCGTCTATTCCATGACCTTTAACCGCCAGCGGAAACATGCGCCCGAGACGGATCTATTAAGAAAGCTTATTGCCGTTTGCCGCGATCGCGGACAGGGCGATCTCTGGGGAGGATATGACGGGGAAGGGCGTCTGCATGCCGCCGCCTTTATCGTATGGCAGCCCGGTTGCGCCTATTACATAGCGGGAGGTACCGATCCGGCTTTACGCGGTTCGGGAGCGCATGCTTTTGTCTTGTGGGAAGGGATTCAGGCTGTTTCGGCCTATACCTCCCTGTTTGATTTCGAAGGCTCGATGCTGCCCGGCGTCGAACGGTTTTTTCGCAGGTTCGGCGGAAAACAAATGCCCTTCTTCACAATAAGTAAAGGAAAAATCAGTTTGTTTAATAGAGCCTGCTCAAAACTGGCCCGGCTGCTTCATCACTAAAAAGAATCGTTATATGTTCGTCAACAACTGCGGGAATACCGTTGTGTCATATATCATACACTTCCTTATTGGAGAAAGCAACGCTGAAAAGTGGCAACGCCTGATTGGTTATACCGCAGATCAGCGCGAGTTTCATCAATACGGCATCGTTATTGTTCCGGCCTCTTCCATATGCTTTCCCACATCCGCGCCGGCGGAAAACGATATGCCGGCGCTTCCTTTGACCGACATAGAAGGCGTACCTTTACTGTTCGGGAGGCCTGTCGTGGAATGGGCAGGTGAAACGCTGGTCGTTTATGCCGATATTATAGCAAGCTCCTTCTTTTTGCTTTCCCGTTATGAAGAGATGCGGCGAAGGGGTGTCCGCGACAGGTACGGACGGTTTCCGGGGAAAGAGTCGTTACCCTGCAAAGCCGGTTTTATCCACCGTCCGGTGGTCGATGAATACGGCAGGCTCCTTCGCGGGTGGCTTCGCCGGACAGGCGTGGATGTGCCCGAACCGGAGCCGGGTATCCGCAAGATATGGCTAACGCATGATGTCGACGAACCATTCTTTTGCCGCACCTTCCGCAACGTTTTGCGCGAGGCGGTAAAAGGCGCCGGTATCGGTAAGGCATGGAGACTGTTCAAAGGGCCATTGGAAGCAGATCCGTTCTACACCTTCCCCTGGATAGTCGAACAAGACAACCGCCTGCAAAAAGCGGTGGGCAGGCATCGTTGCGAACCGCTCTTTTTTATCAAGGGAGGCGGACGGACAAAGCAGGACAGGCCGGTGTACAATCTCCATTCCGCCGACATGCAGTCGCTGCTTGCCATCAGCCGGACAGAACAGGTCGGTATCGGACTGCACAGCAGCTATTCGGCAGGAAAGAATCCTGTCCGTATCGCGGCGGAGAAAGAACGCTTGCAAAAGGCGACCGGCATGAAAATACATGATAACCGCCACCATTATCTCTCGTTATGCGAACCGGAGGATTGCAGTTGGCTGGAACGCGCCGGTATTACCGACGACTTCACGATGGGTTACGCCGACGTGGCCGGTTTCCGCCTGGGGACTTGCCGGCCTGTCCGGTGGATCAATCCGGCGACCCGCTCCGTTTCTTCATTGACACTGCATCCGCTCACCGTCATGGACGTCTCATTGAGCGATCCACGCTATATGCACCTGGCGTATGACGAAGCGTTGGAGTATTGCCTTCAGCTCTTCGACAGGGTCGCGCGCTCTGCCGGCGAACTGGTCTTGTTATGGCACAATAATACCGTTACCGGGGAAAGGACATTCCTCACATCCGCCACCTGGCACAGAAAACTGTACGAAACGTTGATTCAAGAACTGGCTAAACAATGAAAATCCTGATTCTCTGCGATATGTTCCCTCCCGCCTTCGGACCGCGCATGGGATACCTTTGCAAATATCTGGCGCGCGCCGGATGGAAACCCGCTGTCGTTACGGAGTATATCGACGACCATACGTTTGAATTTCTTACCGGGTATGCGCCGGTCACCTGTATCCATTATTACAAGGCAAAAGGAAAGGTGGCGCGGAAGCTTGAACGGCTCTTTGTCTTCCTGATGGATATCCTTTTCCACTACAAAGACAGGAAGGTGATCGCGGTAGCTTCCAACTGGTTGAAAACCGGAGAATATGCCGGTATCCTGTGCAGTACATACCGTACATTCCCCTTGCCTGCGGCACGAAAGCTGGCGCGGAAATTCAACCTGCCTTTTATTGCCGATACACGGGATATTATCGAACAATACGCCGCACACGAATACATCGCCCGGCCGCCCCGCCTGTTTCCCTGGTTAGACAAACAGATCATCCGCCTGTTTCGCTATCGCCTCCTGTACGACAGGAACCGGGCGTTGCGGGATGCCGCTTGCATCACCACCGTTTCCCCATGGCATGTAGAGATGATGAAACGGTATAATCCCCGCGTCGAACTTGTTTATAACGGATACGACCCCGAACTGTTTTATCCCGTACACCTCCCTACGCCACAGTTCCGCATCACCTATACCGGACGTTTGGTCAGCCTCGCGACCCGCGACCCGCGACTGCTATTCCAGGCAATAAGCGCTTTGTCGGCAACCGGGGCGATCCGCCCGGACGAATTTCGCGTACAATGGTACATCGACGACGCCTCCCGCGAACTGATCCGCCCCTTAGCCGCCGGATATGGTATTGCCTCCTATATGGATTATTCCGGGTATGCGCCTGCCGACCGTATACCGGCTATTCTCAACGAAAGTTCGATCCTGCTGCAACTGGCGAACAAAGCGGGAGATGGCGGGCCGAAAGGGATTATGACCACCAAGCTGTTTGAAGCGTTAGCCGTCGAGAAGCCGCTCCTGCTGGTTCGTAGCGACGAGAGTTACCTGGAGGAAACGATCCTCCGCACCCGTGCCGGGAAAGCGGCGCGTACGGTGGATGATGTGACCGATTTTATCCTGCATTATGTGGCGCGGTGGAAAGAGAAAGGCTACACCAACGTTGTGGTAAACCGCGAGGAGACGGCCTCTTTTTCCCGCAGTAAACAGGCGGAACAATTTATGCATATCTTTGCCGGCATGATAAAAGATTATGGAGGTACGCATGGATAAATCTATCAATATCGTGGCATTCAACGTCCCCTACCCCCCCAACTATGGAGGCGTGATTGATGTCTACTACAAATTAAGCGCTTTGCATGCCGCCGGCGTCAAGATTATCCTGCACTGCTTCGCATACGAACGCCCGCCGGCACGGGAGCTGGCGCTGTTGTGCGAGGAGGTCTATTATTACAGGCGCCGCACGGGATGGGCGGCCAACATCACCCTCCTGCCCTATAATGTCTACAGCCGCAAAAGCCCGGAGCTGATCGCCAACCTGCTGAAGAATGATTATCCGGTGTTGTTCGAAGGGCTTCATTCCTGTTATTACATAGGCGATAAGCGGCTTGCCGGCCGTTGCAAAATATATCGCGCAAGCAATATTGAGCATGACTACTACCGGCTGTTAGCCCGGTCATGCCACGGATTGACGGTCAAAACCTTTATGCGTATCGAAGCGTGGCGTTTCAAGCGGTATCAGCGGGTCATCGCTCATGCCTGTTTGACATTGGCCGTATCCGCTACCGACACGGCATACCTCCGGCAAACATTCCCCGGCAAGCGTATCGAATGTATGGCGACCTTTCATGCGAACGACGAAATAACAGCGCAGCCCGGCCTGTCCGGTTTTATCCTCTATCATGGGAAACTCTCCGTTGCCGAGAACGAACATGCCGCCCTCTACCTGATCAAACATGTATTCAGCCGGTTAAACCATCCGTGCGTCATCGCCGGTATGGATCCTTCCCGCCGCCTGGCGGATGCGGCGGCGGCTCATCCGAACATCACGCTGGAGGCCAACCCTTCGAGCGAACGGATGAACCAACTGATCCGCGAAGCGCAGATACACCTGCTGATCACCTTTCAGGATACGGGATTGAAGTTGAAACTGTTGAACAGCCTCTTTGCCGGCCGTCATGTGGTAGTGAACCGCCTGATGCTGGCCGGAAGCGGGCTTGATCCGCTTTGCCATGTAGCCGATACGCCGGACGAGATGATAGACACCTGCAACCGCCTGATATCCCTGCCCCTCTCCCCCGAATGTATCAGGGAAAGAGGCGATTTCCTTATCCCTGCCTATTCAAACAGGCATCAGGCCAAACGGCTATACGACATGATTTATGAAGACCTGTGAACTGACCGCCGCCGCCCAATCGCTGGCCGTACGCCTGCAAGCTATCGACTACGACAGCCTGCCCATCAGCGATTACAATAAGCGATACATCCGCTCCATGCGTCCGGCATTCCTTTATTATCTGGAGATTTATGCCGGTTGTCTCCGGCGCGGCATTTCTGCAACCGGACAACCGCCCGCCTCTCTCGTGATGGTCGATTACGGCGGAGGAAGCGGTTTTCTCAGTATGCTGGCCAAAGAGGTGGGCATAGGGCGGGTTGTTTACATCGACCTCAACCCACTCTCGGTAGAAACAATACATGTCCTGAAACAGCAAACAGGTTGCGGCCCAGATGATATCCTGTCAGGCGATACCGCCGTTTTAGCCGCATGGTGCGCCGCCCGGCAGATAAAACCCCAACTGCTTATCGCCACCGACCTGATTGAACATGTCTACGATTTGAAACCCTTTTTTGCTGCCCTGGCGGGGATAAACGAACGGTTGTCGATGATTTTTACGACGGCCTCCACGCCTTACAACCCATGGGTAAAGCGACGGTTGCGCCGTTTCATGAAAGGGTGCGAGTCGGGCGGGCAGGCCTCGCCCGGCTATTATGCGCAGCGCGAACAGTTTATCCGCACATGCCGCCCCTCCTTTTCCGCAGAGATGGTGGACAGGTGGAGCAGGAATACGCGCGGCCTTATCTATGCGGATATAGAAGAGGCGATCGACAGGAATCGCCTGCCGGTACCCGGAGATGCCTTCAATACCTGTGATCCGGCGACGGGTAACTGGGCGGAACGTATCCTTCCGGTCGACGCTTACCGCAGGCTTCTGGCGGCCTTCCGTTTCTCCCTGACGGTAGATAAAGGCCATTACAACGTCCACCGGCGCAACCGTTTCACGGCGTTTATCTGCCGGTGCGTCAATCTCTTTATCCGCTATTCGGGAAAAGCCGGATTCCTCGTCTCCCCCTATATCATTCTTTCCTGCTCGCACGATAGTAGAGATTTTGTATAAAAAGGCTACCTTTGCATAAATAAATACGATATTGACGATAACGAACTTACTTGAATTATACGCCGCCCACCCGTATGTGGCGGCTACGGAGGCGCAGCTTGACAGTCTGTCGTCCCGTCATATTTTCCTGAAAGGCTTGAGCGGTTCGGCTGCTTCGATCGTGATCGCCTCTCTGTTTATCAGGAGGGGAGGCTATTATGTCTGTATGCTGAACGATTTGGATGAGGCCGGCTATTTCTATCATGACCTGATGCAACTGGGGTGCGGGCGGGTTTATTTCTTCCCTTCGGCTTACCGGCGCGCGATTAAATACGGACATGTGGATACGGCGAACGGTATTCTGCGGACGGAAATTCTCAGTATGCTCCGCAACCCGGAAGAGCCGTTTATTATTGTGACCTATCCCGATGCGATCGCCGAAAAGGTGGTCTCCGGCGAAGCGTTGAAAGCGCATACCCTGAAGATTAGCGTAGGGGAGAAAATAGATAATATGTTCGTCTCGGATGTGCTGGACGAATACGGGTTCGAGCATGTCGACTATGTGTATGAACCCGGCCAGTACGCCATGCGGGGAAGCATTCTCGATGTCTTCTCCTTTTCGCACGAACTGCCATACAGGATTGATTTCTTTGGGAACGAAGTGGAGACGATCCGGCAGTTTGATGTGGAGACACAATTGTCGAAAGAAAAATTAGACCATATTTATATTGTCCCCAACATGGGAAAAGCTGCGACGGAGGCGAATGTCTCCCTTCTGGATTCTCTTCCTGAGCACACCGTCCTGGCAAGCCGCGACATGGCATGGTGCAAGGAGCGTATCGGGAGCATCCGGCTTGACGAACCGGTCGTTTCGGGAGAAGATTCGTTTGAAAACGCCGAACGGATGCGGAGTAAGCTGATCACAGAGGAGGATTTCCTCCGTTCGGCCTTGCGCTTCACGCGGATATGCTTCGGCACGCATCCCTTTGGGACGGTGGATGCGGTTATCCCCTTCCATACAGAGGTACAACCTATTTACCACAAGAACTTTGACCTCGTCAGCGAATCGTTCCACGCCTACCTCCGAAACGGGTATACCTTATATATCCTGAGCGATGTCGAAAAGCAGACCGCCCGGATACGCACTATCTTCGAAGACCGCAACGACGACATTCCCTTCACGGCCGTAAACAAGACCGTCCACGAAGGATTTGCCGATGACACGTTGCGCGTATGCTTTTTTACCGACCACCAGCTGTTCGACCGCTTCCATAAGTTCAACCTGAAAAGCGACAAGGCCAGAAGCGGGAAGCTGACGCTCTCGCTGAAAGAGCTGAACCAGTTCACGAACGGCGATTATGTGGTGCATATCGACCACGGGATAGGACAGTTCGGCGGTTTGGTGCGCACCGATGTGAACGGTAAGATACAGGAGGCCGTCAAGCTGATCTACAAAAACAACGACATCATCTTTGTCAGTATCCATTCCCTGCACAAGCTTTCCAAGTACAAGGGGAAAGAAAGCGGCGAACCGCCCAAGCTGAACAAACTGGGTACCGGAGCATGGGAGAAGATGAAGGAACGGACGAAGAAGAAGGTCAAAGATATCGCCCGCGACCTGATCATCCTCTATTCCAAACGGAAAGAGGAGGCCGGCTTCGCGTTCAGCCCCGACAGCTTTATGCAACATGAGCTGGAGGCCAGCTTTATCTACGAAGATACGCCCGACCAGATGAAAGCGACATCCGACGTGAAAAGGGACATGGAAAGCAGCCGTCCGATGGATCGCCTTGTCTGCGGAGACGTCGGGTTCGGCAAGACGGAAGTCTCCATCCGGGCGGCGGCCAAAGCGGTGGCCGATAACAAGCAGGTGGCGGTGCTTGTCCCGACGACGGTGCTGGCGTTCCAGCATTACCAAACCTTTTCGGAGCGTCTGCAGAACTACCCCTGCCGTATTGAATACCTCAGCCGCGCCCGTTCGGCAGGCAGGGTAAAAACCATCCTCCAGGAGACCAGAGAGGGTAAGGTCGATATCCTGATCGGTACGCACCGCTTAGTGAGCAACGACGTGCGGTTTAAAGACCTCGGACTGCTGATCATTGATGAGGAGCAGAAGTTCGGCGTGTCGGTGAAAGAGAAGCTACGCCGGATGCGTATCAATGTCGATACGCTGACGATGACGGCCACGCCGATCCCGCGCACGCTTCAATTCTCGTTGATGGGCGCAAGGGATTTAAGCAGCATCTCTACCCCTCCCCCCAATCGTTATCCGGTACAGATGGAGGTAGAGCGGTTCAATCCCGATATTATCCGTGAAGCCATCAACTTCGAGATGAGCCGCAACGGGCAGGTGTTTTTTATCAACAACCGCGTCCGGAATATCCATGAGATAGAGGCGGTGATCCGTCGTGAAGTCCCCGACGCCCGCGTAGCCGTCGGGCACGGACAGATGGAGCCGGAGAAGCTCGAAAAGATCTTGCTCGACTTTATCAACTACGAATACGACGTCCTCATCGCCACCAGTATCGTAGAGAACGGTATCGACATCCCCAATGCGAATACGATCATTATCAACAACGCCCAACAGTTCGGCCTTTCCGACCTCCACCAGTTGCGCGGACGGGTGGGACGGAGCAACCGGAAAGCGTTCTGTTACCTCCTTTCTCCTCCCCTTTCGACAGTGAACCAGGAGGCGCGGCGGCGTTTGCAGGCAATCGAGAACTTTTCCGAACTGGGCAGCGGCATCCATATCGCGATGCAGGATCTGGACATTCGTGGGGCCGGCAACCTGCTGGGGGCCGAGCAGAGCGGCTTTATCGCCGACCTGGGGTACGAGACCTATCAGAAGATATTGGAAGAGGCTGTCGACGAACTGAAAGCCGACGAATTTTCCGGCCTTTATAACAAAGAGCGGCAGGAGGGCAAACGGGACAGCGGCAGCGGATATGTCCGCGAAACGTTTATCGACAGCGACCTGGAACTGAGGTTTCCACCTCTTTATGTCCCGAACGATTCGGAGCGCGTATCGCTCTATCGCGAGCTGGACAAAATGGAGGAAGAGCGGGATGTGCAGGCCTTTACCGCGCGACTGGAAGACCGCTTCGGGAAAATACCGGAAGAGGGAAAGGAGCTGATCCGCGTCGTACATCTCCGCCGCTTAGCCCGGAAGCTGGGCGTGGAGAAGCTGGCGCTGAGAAAGATGCAAATGAGTATTTTCCTTGTCAGCAACCCCGACAGCCCCTACTACGGAAGCGAGGCGTTCGACAAGCTGCTCGCCTATGTCCAGCGTTACCCGCGCGAGTGTACCATCCGTGAACAAAACGGCAAACGCAGCATCGTGGTCAGGCATGTGCCAACCGTAGAAACTGCCTGCCGCATACTGGAAGAGATAGATAAAACAAATATAGTCTAACACAAAAATAATATGGGTTATGAAAAAGACAATTGTAGACCTTTTTGAATGTTCAGTCAAGCAGTATCCCGGCAATACGTTTTTGTTGGAGAAAACAAAAGAGCGGTTTGAGCCGGCGACTTATGCCGAAGTAAAGGAACAGGTATATACACTGGGCGCCGGACTGGGCGCCTTGGGAGTGAAGAAAGGAGACCATATGGCGCTCCTCAGCGAAGGGTGTAACGCGTGGATCATCAGCGAACTGGCCATGTTCTACGCCGGAGCAGTCAACGTCCCACTCAGCATCAAGCTGGAAGAGGCGAACGATTTGCTCTTCCGCCTGCAACATGCCGATGTGAAATACATCATGGTGTCGAGCTATCAGCTAAAGAAAATACGCGCCATCATCGACCAATTGCCGCTCGTCGAAAAGGTCATTGTGCTGAACGGGCAGCCGGCAACGGCCGAAGGAAAAGAGATCACCCTTGCAGAAGTCACGGCGCTGGGAGACCAATGGCTGCAAGACCACCCGCTGGAGGAGTTCCTTGCCATCGGCCAATCGCTACGGAACGACGACCACGCCACGATTACCTATACGTCGGGGACAACAGCCAACCCGAAAGGCGTCATCCTGACGCACCGCAACTATACGGCCAACGTCGAACAGTCGCTGACTTGCGTCGATATCGACAGCTCTTGGCGTACGCTGATTATCCTGCCGCTCGACCATTGCTTTGCCCACGTCGTCGGGTTTTATATCTTTATGTCGAAAGGCGCTTCGGTGGCCACCGTGCAGGTCGGGCGTACCGGCGTCGAGACATTGAAGAATATACCCGTCAATATCAGGGAGATCAAACCCTACCTGATCCTGAGCGTACCGGCATTGGCCAAGAACTTCAAAAAGAATATCGAACAGGGTATCCGCGCCCAGGGCAAGACGGTGACCGCCCTTTTCAATCTTGCGCTGCGTGCCGCCATCCGGTACAACGCCGATGAGACAAGTCGTGCCGTGCGTATGCTGCTCAAGCTGCCGGTCGCTCTCTTCGACAGGATCCTGTTCGCCAAAGTGCGCCGGAACTTCGGGGGCGAACTGCGTTTCTTCGTCGGCGGCGGGGCGTTGCTGGACAAGGGGTTGCAGGAATTTTACTATGCGATCGGCCTGCCGATGTACCAGGGCTACGGGTTGAGCGAAGCCACGCCGGTGATCTCCACCAACGGCCCGCGCCGGCACCGTTTCGGCAGCAGCGGCGTGTTGGTACAACCCCTCGACTTGAAGATATGCGACGCCGACGGGCGCGAACTCCCCAACGGCGAAAAGGGAGAGATCGTGATCCGCGGCGAGAATGTCATGGCCGGCTATTGGAAGAATCCCGCGTCGACAGCCGAAACAATAAAAGACGGGTGGCTCTATACAGGCGATATGGGCTATATGAGCGAAGACGGGTTGCTGTATGTGTTAGGACGTTTTAAAAGCCTCCTGATTGCCGGCGACGGCGAGAAATACAGTCCGGAAGGGATCGAAGAGGCGCTGGTCGAACAGTCTCCCGCCATTGATCAGCTTTTGTTGTATAACAACCAAAGCCCCTATACCGTAGCCCTCCTTACACCCAATAAGGAATACCTGAAAAAGCGCCTGGCGCAGCAACACCTCGACCTGCATACCACTGAAGGAAAAGAAGCCGCCATCCGTATCATTCAGGAGCAGATTAACCGTTTCCGTAAAGGAGGCGACCTCTCTTCGTTGTTCCCTGACCGTTGGTTGCCGGCCGCCTTTGCGATCCTCCCCGAGGCATGGACAGAGCAAAACGGATTGGTGAACAGCACGATGAAAGTGGTACGTGGAAAGGTGGAAAAAACATACATGTCACGCATCAACCACCTCTACACCCCCGAAGGGAAAACCCCGCTGAACCCGGAAAACATGAAGTCACTGTAACACACAGCGTCAGCGTGCTACTGCAACCGATCAAATAAGTAGCCCGAATCTCTCCCCCGAGACCTTACCTTTTTCTTCGGCACACACTATCCTTTTTCTAAGGAGAGCGTACCGGGTTGCTCGGTATGTAGTGATCGTTCGCCAATTGGCGGTCAACTGTTCGCCAATTGGCGGTCAATCGTTCGCCAATTGGCGAACGATCGTCCTCCATATGGCGAACGATCAGTGCGTCCCGAAGAAGGAGCTACTTGTTGCCGACAAACGAGCTACTTCTTACCGAAGAAAAAAGTAAGGTCTCCCGTGTCGTTTTACATGACAAAGCTGATGTTGTTCGGAAAAAACAGTATATTTGACAGCATATTAAATAGTCAAGTCATTTTTGTGAAACAGTATTAATTTTGGTGGTATGAAAAATGTTTATTTATTATTTGCCGTATTGGCGATCTTGTTGTCGACCTCGTGTCGTCAGGAATCGAAGTATGCGTACGAACGTGTTCCCAAAGATCCGCTGCAGACCCGTATTTATACGCTGGACAATGGTTTGAAGGTCTATTTATCCGTAAATAAGGACAAACCGCGTATACAGACATACATCGCTGTCCGCGTTGGGGGAAAGAATGACCCGGCGGAAACGACGGGATTAGCCCATTATTTTGAGCATCTGATGTTTAAAGGAACAAAGAATTTCGGTACATCCGATTATACAGCCGAGAAACCCCTGCTTGATCAAATCGAATCGCTCTTTGAAACATACCGGAAAACAACAGACGAAAAGGTGCGTAAAGCGATCTATACCGAGATAGACAGCGTATCGCAGGAAGCGTCTAAAATAGCGATTCCCAATGAGTATGACAAGCTGATGTCTACGATCGGCGCACAAGGGACAAACGCCTTTACGTCGTATGACGTGACAGCCTATACGGAAGATATCCCGGCCAATGAGATTGAAAACTGGGCGATGATACAGGCCGACCGCTTTACCAATCCGGTCATACGCCTGTTCCATACCGAGCTGGAAACGGTATATGAGGAATACAACATGAGTCTGGCCAGAGACGGCCGGAAGGTGTATGAAACGGTGATGCAAGGCCTGTTCCCCCATCATCCTTACGGGAAGCAGACGGTGCTCGGCACGCAGGATCATTTGAAAAATCCTTCCATCGTGAATATCAAAAACTATTTTGATACCTATTATGTGCCGAACAATATGGCCGTTTGTATGGCGGGGGATTTCAACCCGGATGAGGTGATCGAAATTATCGACAAGCATTTCGGCTCGCTGCAGAGGAAAGATATTCCCGTCCTGAAAACAGACCCGGAAGAGCCTATCACCCAGCCTGTCGTTAAGGAGGTCGTCGGCCTTGAAGCCGAGAATATTGCCATTGCTTACCGCTTGCCTGCCGCCAATACCGACGATGCCGCTGTGCTGGAAGTGGTGGATTATTTGCTGACAAACGGGAAAGCCGGCCTGATTGATTTGAACCTGGTACAAAAACAAAAAGTGTTGAGAGCCGGAAGCTATTCCATTCCGATGGCCGACTACAGCATTTTCCAGATGTACGGGACGCCCAAAAAGGAACAAACCCTGGAAGAGGTTCGCGACCTGCTGCTTGAGCAGGTAGAGGTATTGAAGAAAGGAGAATTTGAGGATTGGTTGCTTGAGGCTGTCATCAATAACTTCAAGCTCGAGCGGTATTATCAGAGACAGGAATACCAATATGCGGCCTATCTGTTTGTCAATGCCTTTATTAACGATATCGACTGGAAAGACCAGGTAAACAGGATCGACCGCCAGTCGCGCCTGACCAAACAGGATGTGATTGATTTCTGTAACAAATACCTGAACGACAATTATGTTGTGGTATACAAGAGGGAAGGCAAACCGGACAACAAGAAAATAGACAAACCGGTAATAACGCCCATTTCAACCAACCGCGATAATGAGAGCGCCTTCCTTGCATCGGTCAAGGCGCGTGAGGTGAAACCGATCGAACCGGTCTTCCTTGATTATTCCAAAGATCTGTCGAAGTTGACGGTAAAGCAGAATATCCCGTTGCTGTATAAACAGAATACCCTGAATCCGCTTTTCTCTTTATATTATGTGTATGAAATGGGGAATAACAACGACAAGGCTTTAGGGACGGCATTCAATTACCTGAATTATCTGGGGACTTCCCAGAAAACGGTGGAAGAGATAAAAAGCGAATTGTATAAGATGGCCTGTTCGTTTAACGTGGCAGCTACCAATGAGCGGGTTTATGTCTATGTCAGCGGGTTGCACGACAATTTCGACAAGGCGATGGCGCTTCTTGAAGAACGCCTGGCGGATGCGAAAGCCGATGCGGAGGTCTACAACAATCAGGTGTCGGATATTCTCAAAAACCGTTCGGACGCCAAACTAAACCAGTCTTCAAACTTCAGCCAGTTGAACAGTTACGCCACTTGGGGGCCTCACTCGCCGTCAACGAACATTCTTTCGGAAGCCGAACTGAAAAGCCTGCATCCAGATGAATTGGTTGACCGGATAAAAGACCTGAAGAATATCGAACACCGGATCATGTATTACGGGCCGCTGACCGAAAAACAGATTGTCCGGGCTATCGACCGGCATCATGCCTTGGGCGAGACCTTGCGTCCGGTTCCCGAGCCTCCGGTCAAGTTTGAGCAACAGGAGACGCCCGAGAACAGGGTCTTGTTGGCGCACTACGACGCCAAGCAGATCTATATGAGCACGCTCCACAGGGGAGGGCGTTTTGATAAAGGGATCGAATCCGACCGCCGCCTGTATAACACCTATTTCTCCGGCGGAATGAACAGTATCGTATTTCAGGAAATGCGTGAAGCGCGCGGGCTGGCTTACTCGGCCCGTGCCGGATACGACCGTCCGGGAAAGCCCGACCGTTTCTATTCCTTTAATACCTTTATCGCCACACAAAATGATAAGATGATGGATGCCATAAACGCATTCAATGATATCCTGAATAATATGCCGGAATCGGAAAAGACATTCGGTATTGCAAAAGAAGGCCTGCTTACCGATATCCGTACCGAACGTATCCTCCGCGACGATATCCTGTGGAATTATTTATCGGAACAGGAGTTTGGATATGAAACCGATTTCAGAAAGGAGTTATTTGAGAAAATACCCCATATGACACTCGCAGACGTGAAAGCCTTCCAGGAAAAGTATATCAAGAACAAGCCTTTGACCTATTGTATACTGGGTGATACAACATCATTGGATATACAAGCCCTGAAGAAGCTTGGTTCGGTAACCGTCTTATCGCAGGAAGAAATATTCGGATATTAAACGGGAAGAGGTTTCCCTGACATGAAAAAAGGGGGAATACGAACGGATTTGTTCGTATTCCCCCTTTTCTGCGCTATCATTTTTCACTTATTACTATACGATGTTAACGCGGTTCTTTACAAAAACAGAATATGACGTATCTTTGTGCGACAGATAAATGAATTCTTTCATAATTAGTTTTTGGTTAAAAGTGTGTCCGGGCTTGTGAAAGTCCGGACATATATCGTTTACACCTCTTCCTCTTTCCGGTTTTTATTCAGGGACAGCTCCTTCTGCGTTGTTAAATGGATGCTTTTCCATGTGACATTCTCCAGATAGGCGTTTTCGAAATTGGTATTCTCAAGGTTGGCGTTTTCGAGGGTGGCATTGTGCAGGTTGGCGCCTTTCAGGTTGGCCTTTTCCAGATTCGCTCCCACCAGGCTACATTCCGAGAGGTTCGCTCCTATCAGGGTTGCACCGTTGAGGGAGACGCCATTGAGGGAGGAGAAACTCAGATTGGCGCCGTTGAGGTTGGCTCCGCTTAGATTGGCGTTCTCCAGGTTGGCCGTTGTCATGATGACCCACACTAAATTCGCCCATTCCAACCGTGCTCCTTTCAGTGATATTTTTACGAGGCTTGCTTTTTCCAGATTGGCTTCCGTCAGGTTCACCCCTTCCAGGTCGGCATCGTTGAGGTTCGCGTCGTTTAACTTGGCATTGGTCAGGTTCGCATGGCGTAACATGACTTCATTCAATTTACACCTCTCCATGATGGCGTTTTTGAGGTTCACTCCGTCCATGGTGGCTTTTGTCAGGTCTGCGTCGATCAGTATCGCCCTTTCCATTGTTGTCCCGTTCAGGTTTGCTCCGGAGAGGTTCGCTCCGACGAGATTGCTCTTTTCCAAACGCGCATTTGTCATGGAGACTTTTTCCAGACAGGCATTTTCGAGATTCGCTCCGGTCAATGTGATGTTGTCCATGGCGGCTTCTTCCAGATGTGCTTCGGCCAGCACGGCTCTTTCCAATACGGCGTCATTGAGGATAACCTCCTTCAGTTTTGCGCCTTTCAGTATCGCTTTTTCCAGATGCGCCTTCTCCATATTTGCTTTTTCCAGCACTGCGCCTATCAGGATTGCTTCATCCAGAACAGCTTCTTTCATATTGACGTTTCCCAGATTGACGCCTTCCATATTCGCCTTGACTAACCTGGCCTTTATCAGGATGGCGTCTTGCATATCTGCACCTTTGAGTATTGTACCGTCCAGCAGGCAGTTTTCCATATTCGCCCGTACTATGGATGCCCCGCTCAGATCACATTCCGTTAAAAGGGCGTCAGTCAGGTTTGCCTCATTTAAAATGGCTTTTAGCAGATCGGCATTTTGTAAACAGGCTTCATTCAGCATGGCATTCTGCAGGTTGACGCCAACCAGATGCGCCTCTTTCAGATTGGCTTTGGTGAGTGTTGCCTCCGTTAGATCCGCCTTTTCCAGATTTGTTTTTTCCATATGGGCTTTTTCTAAACAGGCATTTTTCATACTGGCCTCTTTCGCATATGCTTTCGTCAGGTTGGCATTGATTAATACGGCTTTATCTAAGTTGGCTTCATGTAAACATGCTTCATTCAGGTTGGCTTCGGTCAGGATCGCTTCTGTTAAGACCGCTCTTTTGAGATTGGCCGCCTGCAGGCTGGCACCTTTGAGGTTTGCTCCTTGTAAATCAGCATCTTCAAGGTTCGCTCCTTCGAGGTTCGCTCCTTCCAGATCAGTCATTCTTAAATTGGCTTTTGTCAAATTAAGCTCTTTCAGGTTGGCGTTCTTCAGGTTGGCCCCTTCCAGGCAGACGCTTTTGAGGTTGGCTCCCTGCAGATCAGCTCCCGTCAGATTGGCTCTTTCCGCATGCGCCTCTTCCATATCGGTATTTTGCAGGTTGGCCTTTTCCAAATTCGTTTCTACCAGAATAGCCTTTTGCAGGTTGGTATTGTTTAATATGGCTTCATTCAATTTTGTTTTCGATAAATCAGCCCCCTGTAAAATGGCTTTTGAGAAGATCATTTTTTCCAGATCCGCATCGCTTAAATCGGCGTTTGTCAAATCGCCCTCTTCCAATGTGATTCCTTTCAGGCAGGCTCCTTTCAGGTAAACATGTTGTAGCGGAGGAGTATTTCCTTTAAATGGCCGGATACATTCCGTATTGCGAAACAGCAATTCCAGGATAGTCATTATTTCTTCCGACGGCGTACCGCTAAAAACGGCTTTATAGTCCTGGCTGTTCGTAACGGTACGGATATGGTAACACATGATTTCAAAGACAGATTTGCTGTATTTATCCGGCAATTCTGTGACCAATTCGTAAAGATTGCGCATACCGCTCATCCTGACAGACGCTTTGTCATGCCCGAATAATTCGATCCCTTTGTCAAAACGGTTATTCAATTGTGTCTTGATCTCCAGATCAATCGACTCCTGTTGCTTCGTAAGAATCTGTTCCTGATTGGCTATCTGTTTTTGATTTTGCCGGATCAGACAGACGATCCCTGCTATTCCGAATAGTCCTGTCCACAGGAGTAAAACACCTTTAGCGTCCGATACCCCAAACGGGCTTATTTCAGGCGCATAAAAACGGATCATCCCATTTAAAGCAACGATAATAAACGGGGTAATAAACAGCACGGCCAAGGCGGTCATCTTTGAATGCCCCTTGGCCGAATCCTTGTCTTTTATATATTTCTTGTCCATAGTATAAATACTTTCGACAAAAGTATAAAAATATATTTACAATTCCTCTTCCTCCTCCTCCTCCTCTTTTGGAGCGGGTTTAACAAAGAATGCGCTCAGTTCATACAGTCCGTAGAGCGGAATAAAAACAATGGATAAGGTGAACGGATCGCTACTGGGCGTAATAAATGCGGCGGCAACCAGCAGTCCGACAAAAGCGTGCCGCCTGTATTTATGAAAGAAACGGCGGTTGAGTATGCCAAGCTTGGAGAGCAGCCAGGAGAGCAACGGCATCTCGAAGATGACGCCCATGATGAAGATCAGCAGAAGGAAGTTATCCATATACGAATCAATGGATACCTGTTCCAGAATGGCTGCACTGATCTGGTAGGTCGCCAAAAAACGCAACGTCATGGGGAATACTAAGAAATAGCCTACCGCACATCCGATGAAGAACATCACCGTACCGAACAGAAAGACCCAGCGTACATTCTTCTTTTCGTTCTCATACAGGGCGGGGCTGACAAATCGCCATACCTCATACATCAGGTAGGGAAATGCCATGACCAATGCCAGCCAAAAAGAGGTCGTCATATGGATAAAGAACTGTGCTGCCAGCTTGATGTTGATGATCTCAATCTCGAAAGCGGTATCGCAAAACTCACTCATAAAAGAGAAGGACGACCCGACGAGACAAAACAGCCGGTATGTAATAAAATCACCTCGCGTAGGCGCCATGATCACCATGTCGAACAATCCGTTCTCTCCGCGCATAAAAACAAAAAAGCCGACGGCAAATAAAAAGAGCGCTAAAACGGAACGAAACAGTGTCCAACGAAGTTCTTCCAGGTGATCCCAGAATGACATTTCCTCTTGTTGCATCTTCCTATATCTTACCGCTTATCGGGTGTGTTATCCGTATCGTTCAAATGAATATCGTCCTCTATCCCTTTCACGCCATCCTTGAAATTCCTTATCCCTTTACCGATACCTTTCATCAGTTCGGGAATTTTTTTACCGCCGAAGATCAACAATACGGCAAGGGCAATAATCACAATTTCACCCGTACCCAAATTTCCAAGAAACAATAAATGATCCATAATATACCTGTTTAAATGTTTATAAATAATGGGACAAAGATACAATTAGTAGACTTATGTCATTCGATAATTCAAATTTTATTACCTTTGCGCCGTCTTAAAAATCTGAAATTAGAAAAAGATTAGAAAAATGAACGCGTATGTATTTCCTGGGCAGGGTGCTCAGTTTGTCGGGATGGGAAAAGAACTCTATGACAACAATCCTCTTGCCAAAGACTTGTTTGAGAAGGCGAACGGGATTCTTGGATTCCGCATTACCGACCTGATGTTTGATGGGACGGACGAAGACTTAAAACAAACAAAAGTAACACAGCCGGCTATCTTTTTGCATTCGGTTATCCTTGCAAAAACATTGGGCGACCGGTTCGGGCCGGATATGGTTGCCGGCCATTCGTTAGGTGAGTTTTCTGCGTTGGTGGCCGCCGGGTCGCTCTCTTTTGAAAGTGGACTGACGCTGGTCTCCAAACGAGCCAAAGCCATGCAAAAAGCCTGTGAAGCGACTCCGTCGACCATGGCGGCCATACTGGGGTTGCCCGATGGGAAAGTTGAAGAGATATGCGCTGCGATCAGCGGCGAAACGGTTGTTCCGGCCAATTATAACAGTCCCGGACAGATCGTCATATCGGGAACCGTTCCCGGAATAGACAAGGCGTGCGAACTGCTGTCCGCCGCCGGTGCAAAGCGGACGTTGAAGCTGAAAGTCGGCGGCGCTTTCCATTCTCCGTTGATGGAAGCGGCTCATGAAGAATTGGCCGGAGCGATCCGGGAGACAACAATAAACAAACCGGTATGTCCGGTATACCAGAATGTGAATGCGAGACCGGAAACCGATCCTGAAAGGATTAAGGCCAACCTGATCGCCCAGCTCACCTCGCCGGTTCGTTGGACACAAACGGTAGAAAACATGATCGCCGACGGCGCCGGCCATTTTACCGAACTGGGGCCGGGATCCGTATTGCAAGGCCTGATTATGAAAGTAAATAATACGGTTGTAACGGAAGGTATACAATAAAAGAAACAAAAAATGCGTATCTTGCGCTCCGTTATATTCTAATACACGTAAAACAGATAGCCCATGATTTGGAACGAAACTATTGAATGCATGGATCGCGGAGAGATGCGGAAGTTACAAAGCATCCGGTTGAAACGGGTGGTTGAACATGTCTATCATAATACGCCCTTTTACCGGCAGAGGATGCAAGAGATGGGGCTTACTCCCGATGATATTGAATCGATTGACGACATTACGAAGCTTCCCTTTACCGTCAAACAGGATCTGCGCGATACCTATCCGTTCGGTTTGATGGCTGTCCCGATGTCGGAAATTGTCCGTTTACACGCCTCGTCGGGAACGACCGGTAAACCGATTGTCGTAGGCTATACCCGGAAAGACCTCTCGATCTGGAGCGAAGCGGTTGCCCGCTGTCTTTATGCGGTGGGGCTTACGCGGAACGACGCGGTACAAGTTTCTTACGGATACGGGCTGTTTACCGGAGGATTAGGCCTGCATGGCGGGGTAGAGAAAATCGGCGGAACGGTTATTCCGATGAGTAGCGGCAATACGCAAAAGCAAATTCAGCTGATGCATGACTTCGGCGCGAAAGCATTGGCCTGTACGCCCTCTTATGCCTTATATCTTGGCGAAACAATCAAGGAATCGGGTATCCCGCGTGAAGAATTTCAATTGAAGACAGGTGTTTTCGGTGCGGAGCCTTGGACGGAAAGCATGCGTAAGGAGATCGAAGAATCGTTGGGGATCAAGGCCTATGATATTTACGGTCTGACGGAAATTATCGGGCCGGGCGTAGGCTCGGAATGTGAGTGCCAGCAGGGTACGCATCTGTGGGAAGATCATTTCTTTCCTGAAATCATCGACCCGAAGACGTTGCAACCGGTAGCTCCGGGCGAACCGGGCGAGCTTGTTTTCACCACCCTGACGAAGGAAGGCATGCCGATGATCCGTTACCGTACGCGCGACCTTACGGCGTTGCATGATGAGAAATGCCGTTGCGGGCGTACGGCAGTACGGATGGATCGTATTCTGGGACGGAGCGACGATATGTTGATTATACGTGGCGTGAATGTGTTTCCCTCGCAGGTGGAGTCCGTTATTTTGGGATTACCGGAGTTTGAACCTCATTACCTCATTGTTGTTGACCGGGTGAATAATACGGATACGTTCCAGATACAGGTGGAAGTGCGTCCGGACTATTATTCGGACGAGATAAACAAGATCATGGCATTAAAGAAGAAAATTACCATACAGATGCAGAGCGTGATTGGCATTCAACCCGAAATAAAAATCGTCGAGCCGCGTAGTATTGAGCGCAGTATGGGGAAAGCCAAACATGTCATCGACAAACGTCAATTAATTTAACCACCATAAAGAATAAAAGCTATGTTACTAAAACAATTATCCATCTTTCTTGAAAACAGGAAAGGCCGTTTTACGGAAGTGGCAAAGATATTGGGCGATGCGGGCATAAACATGTCGGCCTTTACCGTTTCGGAAAGTTCGGACTTCGGTATTCTGAGGTTGATCGTTTCCGATACGGATAAAGCCATTCAGATTCTCCGCGAACAGTTATACGCCGTCAGCATCACCGATGTGGTATGCCTTTATTGCCCCAACCATGCCGGCGCATTGGCCAAGGCGATGGATATCATTACCCGCGCCGGTATATTTATTGAATATATGTATGCGTTTGCGCAAGGCGATTCGGCGCATGTGATCATCCGTCCGGACGACGTTGCCCGGTGCGCTGAAGTATTAAAGGCCAACAAACTGACTTTACTCGCCGCCAGTGATTTGTATAAGCTGTAAGAATGATACATTTATGCAGGCTCTTGTAAATATTAACGTTTTGTGTTTCATTTATTGGCGGGGATACGCTACTTTTGCATGCTAAATAGATTGGGATGAAAAAGGGTATATTTTTTTTGATGATGATGACGGTTCTATTCTCTTCTTGCGGGGAATATAATAAGATATTAAAGAGTACCGACTATGAGCTTAAATATTCGTATGCAAAGAAGTATTTCAATGCAAAACAATATTCCAGATCCGCCACTATTCTGGAGGAGTTGGTGACTATATTTAAAGGGACGCCCCATGCCGAAGAGTCGTTGTATCTTCTGGCGCAAAGTTATTACGGGCAGAAGGATTATCAAACCGCATCACAGTACTTCAACCAGTATTATACCTCTTATCCGAAAGGCGAATATGTCGAATTGGCGCGTTTCTATTCCGGTTACGGGTTGTACCTTGATTCCCCGGATTACCGTTTAGACCAGTCACAAACGCACGAAGCAATCAATCAGCTTCAGTTGTATATGGAATATTATCCGCAATCCGAACGGGCGGTAGAAGCGCAAAACATTTTGTTCGAGTTGCAGGAGAAGCTGGTATATAAGGAGTTGATGGCTACCCGTCTGTATTATAATCTGGGCACATATCTGGGGAATAATTACCTTTCAGCCATTATTACAGCGCAGAATGCTTTGAAGAACTATCCGTACACGAAATACAGGGAAGAGTTTATGTATTTGATGTTACAGTCGAAATACAACCTGGCTTTGGTCAGTGTGAATGAGAAGTTGCAGGGACGTTACCGGGATGTGGTAGATGAGTACTTCAATTATATGAACGAATTTCCTGAAGGCAAATATGTGAAACAGGCACAGCGGTATTACAATTATTCGAACAAGCGTATTTCGGACGGTTATTAATGATTTAATTTATAAAACAGATATATGGACTACAAGAAATCAAATGCTCCGGTAAACACCGTGACGCGCGATATGATAAAGTTATCATCCGATACGGGCAATATTTATGAAACAACGATGATCATCGCCAAGCGTTCCAACCAGATTTCGGTTGAGATGAAATATGAGCTGGAAAAGAAACTTCAAGAGTTTGCTTCATACAACGATAATCTGGAAGAGGTTTTTGAGAACAGGGAGCAAATTGAAATTTCACGTTATTATGAAAAGCTTCCGAAGTCGACGTTGATTGCCGCCCAGGAGTATGAGGAAGGCAAAGTGTATTTCAAAAATCCGGCTAAGGACAAGAACGCATTTTAACCGGAAAGCGGATGTTACAAAGGATACAGACGGTTTATTTGCTGATCATTACAGGTCTAATTGTTGGTATGGCGTTTCTACCTCTTGCCGCTCTGCAGGCCGGTGAAACGTTTTATTCGTTTGATGTCTACGGTGTTCACTCTATTGCTCCGGACGCTACATTGGTTTATCCCGTGTGGGGGCTTTTTGCTTTGACGGCGATCATCGCGTTACTGGCGTTTTTTGCGATTCTTTTATATAAAAAGAGGTTGTTGCAGATACGGATATGTATCTTCAACGCCCTGTTGATGATTGGGTTTTACGGCTTCTTTGTTTTTCTTGTCTGGACGATGAAGAAGGAATTGGGCGACCTGTCGGTCAGTGTCAGGATCGCGCTGTCGTTTCCCCTGATCAGTCTGATCCTGAATTATCTGGCCATACGTAATATAGGGGCTGACGAGGCGTTAGTCCGCTCGCTGGAGAGGTTGAGATGACCTCTTTTTTTATTTGGTTAACGGGATCAGATAGGTGAGTTTCCCCATGAACAATTGGCTGGAAGACATGGAAAAGGGATCTTCCCGTTTACTGTGAAAGATATCGCCTAAGGCGTAATAGTACCGGCCTTCCAAAATAAAATACCCGACTTTTGTGCGTATCTCGATACCCGGGCCTCCGCATATTCCCCATGCGAATTTATTCTCTAAAGGTTTATCCCTTAATATAGTCGCTTTTTCGCCATTATTGGGCGGAAGGGGATCGCCCGTCTGCACATTCGTCGTCGTGTGTTCGCTAATGGCATATCCGACCTTCGGCCCCAGGTGGAAAATAAAGCGGAAGCGGTTGTTCCCGAAATAGATATGCGTCATGACCGGTATGTCGATATAAGTGATCCTGCGGGTATAATGGTATTGAGGGTCATCAAACTGCTCGTCCCACCCTTGTTGGGAGAAATTGATTTCACCGGTCAGCCCTAAATGCTTCTCCGTTAGCCAGCGTCCTGTAATGCCCGCATGAAATCCCGGCAATTGGTTTTCTTTGATTTTCGGGGCAAAGCTGACAGTAGACATGCCCATCCCGAATGATCCGCCTATGGATAACTCTTTTGTAAAAGAGGCTTGTCCGTTTACTTCCGCAACGAAAACGAAGCTTACGCCTACAATTATGGAAATGATCCCCCTTCTCATCTTCATTTTATCTGATGTCGTGTGATTGTATAATGATCCCTGTTGTATTGTATAATAAACAGGTTTGTATTCACAAAGCCTCCCCAGTTATTTACACGCTGAAAGTCAAAGCCGGTCTGGATGGATTTGTAGTATATCTTATCCATGTGGTCTTCGAAATTAGAACCGTATTTGTTGATGGCCTCCAGAAAGAACATACCGGTATCGAAACCTAAAATGCCGTATTTGGGGAATGTATTCAGGAGGTTCTTACTGTACCATATCGTATATTTGGAATAAAAATCCAATACGTCAGGCGACATGTTATCTGCATAGAAATGGGTGTATATAAAGGTGTTCAGCGTAAAAAAGTCGTCCAGAAACTCATTCGTATAGGTTTGCCAGTCGGGATAACCAAACAGGCTGATCCTGTATTCCTGATGCGTATCGACCAATATACGGAGCGGAACCCTGATTTTGTTAAAAAACTCGCTTGTACTCGACACGGGAACAATCACGTTCCGCTTATCCCTGCTCATCAACGATTCAATATCCGCCGGAAAACCGGCATCGTCATATAACAGTTCTTTATACGCAATATCCCGCCCGGCCAGCTCCTGTTTGAACGTCCTGATAAATTCGCCCTTATCGTCGTTATCTTTTGTGTCAATAAAGATAATATGATCGTCCGCAAACAGGTCACAACCCGTTTGCGCCGCTTTCGCATACAAATAGGAATGGGGCGTATTGACCTGGAATATGCACGAATTGGACAACACATCGTCGTTTCTGGATGTGAACGGGATCACATATTTGATGTTATGCGCTTTGGCAAAATCGGCGACCGGCTTGATCTGGTCGTTTTGTACCGCCCCGATAATCAGGTGGGCATTTAATAAAGCCTCTTCCTTTAGTATGTGATTTAATTTTTTTATCCCGCTTCCCGTATCACGTACGGTCAGTTCGACGGATATTCCCATGTTGCGCAAGCTGTCTATCGCAAGCAACAAGCCTTCATAATATTCGATATAGCGGAGCGTGGTCGGCGAAGAGACGGATTCCTCAGACATAAAGGGTAATAGGAGGGCTACCCTGATCCTGTTTACGCGGTTGATCCCTTTCGGTTCGGACAATAGCGCATTGACCTCTTTTTCCCTGACAAAGGGCACGTGGTCTGTGACGGTCTCTTCCGCCTGTACCGGTATCTTGATGACCATTCCGGCTTTCATCCCGTTTCTCAATGGCGGATTCCTCCTGATCAGTTCATCGCTTGAGACATTAAATTTACGGGTAATCCTGTACATGGTCTCTCTCTTGTCGATGGTATATTCGATCTCTTTGGTGACGGTTCGCGTTTCCCTGCGGGGCAGGTTGTCTATCTCTGTTGGCGGGATACGGATGGTCTTCCCTATGGTAAAGGTCGACACGGATAATCCCGGATTGGCTGCAATAATATCGCCGGCCGGGACATTGTATTTCACCGACATGGAATAGAGCGTCTCTTTGGGTTGGATCGTATGAAAGGTATACAGAGGCTCTCCGGATTGGGCGACAGTAGTCGCCAGGCCTTTCTGGGGTATCTGCAAGACTGCGCCGGCTTTTATCCCGTTGCGGCTTTCGGGATTCAGGCGGTAAATATCCTCCACGCCTACCTCATACATGGTGGCAATAGCATAGACGGTTTGTCCCCACTCGATTGTATGATAAAATATATCATCGCTTTGCCCGTTAATGAATACGGCCTGCCTTTCGTTTTCCTGAGAGTAAAGCGTCACGCCGGCTAAACCTGTTAAAAAAGCCAGCATATATATACGAATTTTGTCCATCGGTTTATCGGAATATTTACGGCAAAGATAGTGTATGTCGGCATAAAATACTAATTTTGAACGCTAATAAGGTGATATTATGTTAAAGATAAACTATATGATGCGGCCTCTTTTGGCTTGTATGCTCTTGTTTACGTATACTTTACATGCACAATATTCGGTGACGGGGGGAAGGGGGACGCCGCACGAAGTGGTTGATGATACGGCCAACAAACTGAAAGTCTACCTTGTCTATGGCATTGAACAGGTTGAATTGGCATATACCTCTTCGTCTACCTCCCATAAATGGTTTCGGTATAAAACCAGCGCATTGGAGGCGGAAGCGGTTGCGAGTACGCAGACCGGTACGCAATCCGTAGTGGATCGTCCGGAAGAGGGGTATGGCTACTTTGTAGAAGAGGCGGGGCGGTTGAGCCAATATATCTGGATCATTGATTACAGCAAATATGCCGTAGAGATGCAGGATTTCTATGTGGAGAAGTCGGACAATGCCTGTACCGAACTGTGGTTCAACGGGAAGATCGTGATGGAGCCGATGTACTATTGGGTACCCGCTACCGGGATAAGGAGGGAACTGGAACGGGAATTTGAATTGACATACAACACATTGGAGTGGAGTGAAGAGGAGAAACATTTCTCATCCAACACCCATACCGAACGGATCGGGAATCCATTGAAACATATCCTGTCTCCACCGCCGCTGGCAGACACCGACTTCCGGTTGACAGGCGATCTGTTCGCCCGCCATTTCGAGGTGGAGCAGTCGATAACAACCCCTTTCTTTGAGACGGTTGCCATAGAAACCCATGCCGACACGACGATGGTCTCGTCGTATGGGACAAACATGGTCTCCGACGGGGAGAAACTGTCCGCTCCGGTAACGATCCGTTTCAACGGATATGCCAATTCACCCGTCGCTTCATTATATATCTGGAAAATATGGAACAACGACCAGCCGGACGATCTGTTGATCCGGTATACCGGCGAAGAGGTGACCTATACCTTTGAAAGAGGCGGGACATATACGGCCCTTCTGGAAGTCAGCGACCGGACAGGGGCGTGTGTGGACAGTACAAAAACGTTCGAGATAAAGATCACGGAATCAATGCTTGAAGTACCCAATGTCTTTTCGCCCGGCGTATCGCCGGGAATCAACGATGAGTTTAAAGTCGCCTATAAATCAATCGTCACGTTCAAAGGGTGGATTTTTAACCGCTGGGGGGTGGAAATGTTCCGCTGGACGGATCCCTCGCAGGGATGGGACGGTAAAAAGGGGGGGAAATATGTCCCGCCGGGCGTTTATTTCTATGTGATTGAAGCAAAAGGGGCAGACGGGGAATCCTATCTGAAAAAAGGAGATATCAATATCATCCGATCTAAAAGAATACAAGATGCCATTATCGAAGAATAATATAGTCACACTCGCAAGTTGTGGAGTTATCGCCCTCGTAACAGCCCTCGCCGTTAGTTCAACCGACTCGAAAAAGATGCTGGAAGACCATCCTGTTGTGTTGTCCATGACGGCTTCACCCGAAGTCCCCTCTTCCGTTCTTTTCTGCGGTAAGTCCATTGATATCACACGCTACAATATGCACGAAGGGTTCGACAGGGAGTTGAGTAGCTTGACCTATTTTCACTCTACGACCATGCTGCTTATCAAACGCGCCAACCGCTACTTTCCTGTCATCGAACCGCTGCTCAGGGAGCATGGCATTCCGGACGATTTCAAGTATCTGGCGGTGATAGAAAGCCATTTGGATCCGCGGGCATCGTCGCCGGTGCGCGCCGTAGGCATATGGCAGTTTATGGAAGCGACGGGACGGCAGTACGGGCTGACCATTACCCCGACGGTAGACGAACGTTGCCATGTGGAAAAAGCAACCGTTGCCGCCTGTACATACCTGAAAGAGGCGTATGACAAATATAACGACTGGGTCAATGTCGCAGCCTCTTACAATGCCGGCATGGGACGGATCAGCGGAGAACTGACGAAGCAACAGGCAGACAGCGCCTTTGACCTTTGGCTGGTGGAAGAGACATCCCGTTACGTCTACCGGATCATGGCGATTAAACAGATCTTTGAAAAACCCTATAAATATGGTTTTGTCATTGGAGCGCAGGATTTGTATAAACCTATCCGTACAAAAGAGATACCCGTTTCTGCCGATATCGCCGACCTGTCCGCTTTCGCAAAGAACCGGGGGATGACCTACGCCGACCTGAAACGGTTGAACCCATGGCTGCGCGATAGCAAATTAACAACAGGAGGGAAAACCTTTCAGCTCAAAGTCCCGGAAGATCATGAACTCTATTACCAACGCCCGAACACCTACGTACACGACACGCGGTGGGTGGTCAGGTGACTGCCTCTTTCCGGCGTGAGCTGTACCTGCTCAGGATCAACGTCAGTGCGCCGTCGCTTGTCACATTACAGGCTGTGCCGAAGCTGTCTTGCAGGGCGAAGATCGTGAGCATCAAGGCTGTGCCTGCGGCGTCGAATCCGAGCACGTTGACGATCAAACCCAATGAGGCCATCACCGTGCCGCCCGGAACGCCGGGAGCGCCAATGGCAAATATACCCAGCAAAACACAAAACAAAATAAGGGACGACAGCGGAGGCAAACTCCCGTAAAGCGTCTGCGAGACGGCCATCACGAAAAATGTTTCCGTAAGCACCGACCCGCACAGGTGTATGTTGGCAAACAGCGGAATACCGAAATCAATCATATCACGGCGCAAGACGTCGGATTTCTGTGCACAACTGATCGCCACCGGCAATGTCGCCGCCGATGACATCGTGCCGACAGCCGTCATATACGCCGGACCGTAATGGCGCAATACACGAAACGGATTCTTCTTCGCATAGATTCCTGCCAGGAGATAAAGGAGTGACATCCAGATAAGGTGGCCAACGATAACCAACACAATAACGACCAAAAACACCGGAAGATGTTTCGTTATCACCCCCTCGTAAAACAGCGAACAAAACGTACAGGCGATAAAAAACGGCAGGATAGGGATAATAATCCGGGTAACAATCAGGATCACGATGTCTTGAAATTCGTCTAAAGCGGCGATAATCCTGCCGGCACGCTTCCATGTCGCCGCCACGCCGATCAAGATAGAAAAGCACAAAGCGCTCATGACCGACATGACAGGTGGGATCTTGAGGTCGAAAATCATCTCCGGCAAAGGCTGATGATCGCCCGCAACGCTCTCGATATGGAGATACGGCAAGATCGCATACCCCGAAGCAACAGAAAAAAATGAAGCGCCTACACTCGATACATAGGCCAGCAAAAGCGCTATCCCCAGAAGTTTGGAGGCATGACTACCGAGCTTTGTGATGGAGGGCGCTATGAATCCAATGATGATCAGTGGAATGGTAAACATAATCACGGCACTCAGCAGATTCTGCAAAGTGACCACGATCTGCATCACTGTTTGGTTCGCTACAAGACCGGTACTGATACCAATCAGCATAGCAACCGCCAAACGAAAAGGTAAACTGTTGACTATTTTTTTCATATGCTTTAAATTTGACGGCAAAGGTACGGAACTGTCGACACGACGAAATACCATGAACGTGGTATTTCCGAATCAAAGACAGGAAATCAGACCTGCGAATAAGGCAGGGGTGAAAGAAGCCGGCTTCGTAGGCGATCCGTTTCATGAAACGTACCTGACGGGCGATGGCCTGTTCGAGCGTTTCACCTTTCGCCGGGCGTTTCCCTGCGCAGGCGCGACGTCTCCACGCCGGCATAGCCCGTAAAGAGGCGGTTCATGATCTGCACCGGATCCATTTCGAGACTGAAAAAGCAGACCCGCTTCCCTTTCTGC
>JAISQD010000066.1 GCA_031274415.1 Tannerellaceae bacterium
GCCTCGCCCTATTTTATGGGAGCAGGCTATAAAGGCGGCTCCAGGCCAACGGATTACACCTGGAACTGGGAGGGGCCGTGGGACAGCTACTGGATCGGAGGATACCGCGCCGGACTGCACGTAGAATTTAGGGGCGGCGCTTATCACGGGCCGTTGATCAACGACTACAAACCGGCGCCGCCACAAGCCTGGGCAAATGCGGGGCAGGGACGGATACATGTCGCCGGGAACAGGGACAAAGCGGCCTCCGTCACGGCCTCGACCGGTAGCGTCACCCTTTCGGAGACCCCTTTGGCGTTTGAATTTGCATTACTGATTACGCCCGTAAAAACGCTGAATCCGGCAAAACACTTCTCCGAACGGTACTTCCACGCCGATCCGCAGAATATTGCCAAGGCGGCGGAAGAGGGGGCAAACATCGCCAATATACATCATGCCGGCAGGCTGAACCCGGTGATCAATTATCCCTTTATCGTCAGGGATTCTTTGGTGGACTATATCCGGACGCAACATGCTGAAAAACGGAAAGTCAAGCTGTATTACACCATCCGCGAACTCACCAATTACGCGGTGGAGATCCATGCGCTGAAAAGCCTGAACCACGAAATCTTCGTCTCCGGTGTCGGGTATGGACTGCCCTGGCACTGCGAACACCTGATCGACGACTACAAACCGGCATGGTACGCCGAAATGCCCGGGCAGACCGCCGATGCCGCCCTCGTCCTGAACGGCTTTTCGCGCTGGATCAACTACTACCTGGAAGGTTTGCGCTGGATGTTCGAAAATTATGAAATAGACGGTCTCTATATGGATGATGTGTCATTCGACAGGGTGGTAATGAAACGGATACGCAAGATCATGGCTGCATACCGTCCGGACGCCTTGATCGACCTCCATTCCAATACGGGGTACTCCATTGGCCCGGCAAACCAGTACACCGACTTTTTCCCATACGTGGACAGGCTTTGGTTTGGCGAAAGTTTCCGGTACAACCAGATGACGCCGGACGAATGGTTCGTCACCTTTTCGGGGATCCCTTTCGGGGTGATGAGCGAAATGTTGCAGGACGGAGGAAACCGCTTTCTGGGTATGGTGTATGGCGCGACCGCCCGGCATTCGTGGACAGACGCCTCTTCGCCCGTACCGGTGTGGAATCTCTGGAAATCGTTCGGGATAGAAGAGGCGCAAATGGTGGGCTATTGGGACGAGGCATGTCCTGTGAAGACGAATCATCCGGAAGTGAAGGCGACCGCCTATGTCCGCGCGGGTAAAACGCTCGTTTCGGTCGCCAATTTCGGCTCAGCCGACCACGCTGTCCGTTTATCTTTCGATTGGGAAAAATTAGGCCTCTCCCCGTCAAAAGCGACGCTCTATGCCCCACCGGTCGACCATTTCCAGCAAGAACGGACATTCCTGCCGGACGCATCCATTGAGGTAAAATGCAAGGAGGGATGGCTATTTATCCTGTCTGAAATCAGCCATGACCGGTAGATGGTCGCTGTATCCGGCTTCGTAGGTGAAACCGTAATAGGTACGCTTCGGGCGTTGTCCACGCCAGGTTTTATCCTTTGTGAAGAGAAAGGAGGGACAGAATATGCGGACGCTTCCGGGGATGAGCCGCAGAGACGAACCGCCGGTCGTCAGGTTATGACTGACCACGATCTGATCCAGCCTGCTCCATTCGCCCTGATACTTATGGCTACCCGGTAACTCAAACCGGCGGGAGGCATCAAACAGGTTGACGAGACTGTCGCCCGCTACCAGACGCATACACCGGCTTTCCGGCGGATCATTGAAATCTCCCATCAGGAGAAGATGGGGTGTGCGGCGAATACGGCAGAGCGAATCGCACAGGCGGCGCAACGTTTTCGCAGCATTCAACCGCCGCCCTTCACTCTCCTTTTCACCGCCATATTTGGAGGGGAAATGGCAGACCGCCACATCCAGCGTATCGCCTGTCACCAACCTGCCCCAGACATGGAGGATATCCCGCGCCGGCCGCTCTCCTGTCGCCTGATCCACCACCGGCACCGAGCAATGTCCGATATACCCGAACCTGTCCCGTTGATACAGCAACGCGACGTTGATTCCCCGCCTATCCCTGCTTTCCGATATGCAATACCGGTAGGATTGGCGCTTCAACGGCGTACGGGACAGCAAGTGGGTCAGTACCGTATCGTTTTCCACTTCGCACAGTCCGATCAGGGCGGGCGTATCCCATTCGCCTGCCGCATGAATGACTTTTGCTACCTGTTGCAGTTTATGATAGTACCGGCCTTCTGTCCATCGCCGGCTGCCGGAAGGAAGAAACTCGTTGTCGTCCGTCGTCGGATTATCCTTCGTGTCGAACAGGTTTTCCACATTATAGCTCATCACACGAAACAGCATCTGCGCCCGTGCTGTGGGGGAAAAGGCGAACAGGAAAACGACGACGGCGACTACCGCTTTGCCCATCTGTCAGCGCTCCTCCTTTTCCGGTTCAGGCACATATTCGGCGGCTCCTATGTCAGGGCCGTCTTCGCCGGTCAGGCGGTTGACGCCGTACCGGTCGAGGGGATACTGTCCGGCAATGAATGGGTCGGCTTTACCAATGACGACCTGCTCCTTCTCCGCCACGCCCTGTTCATCTTTACTGATATCGGGGCGGAAATCATAGACAAACGTCTGCTCCTCGCCGTCCCAACTCAACAACTTATAGGCGGGGCTTTTCTCAAACTGTACGTTGACGAAAGAGGGATTGTCGATCTTTTTTGTCTTTACAACACAATGGTTGAAGAGATACCGGGCAGCCGCATCGCCCTCCAGCCTGATGTCCAATTCGCCTCCCAGCGAATCAGTCCCGGCGGAATAACTCCCGTCGATGATGCAATTATCAAAGACGGCGTCCAGCGGGAAACCGGTTTTCACAACCCCTCCATCCCCCGTCTCTTCCACCACATTGGCCAGCGTGAGACAGGCGGCTTTCCGCCGTTTTATCCTCATGTAATTCGCCACCGTACAATGAATAAAACGGTACGACCCGCCCGTAAGGGCAACCACAGATCCCGTTGCATTCGTCAACTCCGTATTGACGGCTTCGATGCGGCAATTGACGGCGCTCAGAAGGTTGTCGTCCATGTTGGTGATTTGCGAATTGGTGATCTTCAGCTTTGAACGCTCCGGGGTGGAGGCTTCGAAGACAAGCCCTCCGATGCCGTTTCGGACGGCGACATACTCCATTTCGTTGTCGTAGCTTTCGGCTTTGAAGATCATGCGTCCCCATTGCCCGGGGACAAGGTCGTATGGCAACTCTTCCAGCAATTTATCCAGTCGGTCTCCGCGAAAGGTGACAGGCTCTTCCCTTGTTCCAAAGGCTTTTATCGTCCCCGCGACGATCCACCGCGCTTCGTTGTGCATGTGGAACGAGGCGCCCTTTTCGATCGTCACCGTGACGCCGGCGTTTACGACCACGCTGTCGTAGACAAGGAAAGGGCGTTTGCCGGTGAGCAACGTATCTTTCGTCATCACGACCCCTCCCTTAAACAGGTGGACATCCTGCCCGTAGGCCTGGAGCAGGACTGATTTCGTCACGCCGTTGACCGTAAACGCCACGTGGTCTTCAACCAACAGGGGCTGATCCTTTCCGGTCGGGTCGACGGTCACTTCGACAAACACATACATACTGTCTTTCCCTCCAATACGGATGCCGGAAAACGATTCCCCGGCGCGGCCATCCACGTTGATGCGGAAACCTGTCCGCTCGCCGGCCAGCCCGATGGATTCGATCAGCAACGCCTCTTTGTTGGCGTTATATACCATAAACTGCCGCGTCGCCGAGCCTACGGCGGTAAACACCGTATCGAACGCAAGCGTATCTACCGAGAAGGTCAGTTGATGGGCGGGGTTGGTCGAATAATCATCCTCCCAATCCGTGCAGGCAGGGAATAACCCCGCCAGCACGATAGAGGAGAAAAACAGCAGAATGGCCGTTCTATTCATCTGGTATCCATTTATTTTGCCGGAATACTTTTCAACAATTCAAGCAGGTGTTGCCACCACAGGCCTACCGTATTGATCTGTATCCGTTCGTTGGGCGAATGGACATCCCTGAGGGTAGGGCCGAAAGAGATCATATCCAGGTAGGGGTACTTTTCGAGGAAAAGCCCGCACTCCAGGCCGGCATGGATAGCCATGATCTTTGCCTCTTTGCCGAAGAGTCGCTTGTAGGTATCGCGGGCGATCTTCAGGATGTTCGAATCGGGGTTGGGCGCCCATCCGGGATAGCCGTCGCCATGCGTCACGGTCGCGCCTGCCAGCAGGAATACGGCGGCCACCTGGTTGGCGATCGCCTCCTTGCTCGATTCGATCGAACTGCGTTGGCTTGTGCCGATCACAATCCTGTCGCCCTCTTTCATCTTGACCGATGCCAGGTTGGTAGAGGTCTCCACCAGCCCCTCTATATCATGGCTCATCGCGATCACGCCGTGAGGACAGGCGGTCAAAGCGTAGATCAGTTTTTCGGTTGTTTTCCCGTCTATACACCGTTCCGGCCGGTCGGTCGACTGCATGATAATCCGTACATCGGGATCGACATGTTTCAATTCGTTTTCGACACAGGCTGTAAAGCGGTTTAACATGACACGCACCTCTTCCCTGTCGCCGGGTTGTAAACCGACGACGGCATACGCTTCGCGGGGAATGGCATTATGCAGGTTTCCCCCATCAATCGCGCAAAGGGTAAAATCAACCTTCTTTTTCAGGAGATAGAGGAAACGCGCCAGTATCTTATTCGCATTACCCAATCCTTTATGGATCTCACCCCCCGAGTGTCCACCGTTCAGCCCTTTCACGTCGATACGGAAATAGAGCAGGTCGGGAGAGGCGGCAAGCGGCTCGTAGTGCAGCTCGGCCTTTGTATCTTTTCCTCCGGCGCATCCCATGAAGAGTTCTCCTTCGTCTTCGCTGTCGAGGTTGAGCAATATCTCACCCGTCATGAACCCCTTTTCCAACGCCTTTGCCCCGGTAAGCCCGGTCTCTTCATCCACTGTAAAAAGGCATTCTACCGGGCCGTGTTCGATATCTGAGGAGGCCAGAATCGCCAATCCTGCCGCCATTCCGATGCCGTTGTCCGCGCCCAGCGTCGTCCCGTCGGCGCGTAACCAGTCCCCGTCTATGATCGTTTCGATCGGGTCGTTTTCAAAGTCAAACACCTTGTCGCTGTTCTTTTCACACACCATATCCATATGCGCCTGAAGGATGACCACCGGTCGATCCCCATAGCCGGGCGTAGCCGGTTTAGACATTAAAATATTACCTGCCGCATCTTTCCTGATCGCCACATGATACTCTTTAGCAAACGATTCGAGATACCGGATAATCCGCCCTTCTTTTTTTGAAGGACGGGGAACTTGGGTAATCTGGTGGAAGAATTTCCAGACGATTCCCGGTTTTAGATCTGTTATATTCATCATACTATATTATTATAGACATTCATATATACGTTAATAAATAAGCAAATAGTATGTCAGTCATGAAAAAAAACGGAATATTCCATCAAAAAGAGACGAACTATTCAGTTAAACCCTTATATTTGCGTCCACAAATATAAAGAAAATGGGTACAACATTACTGGCAACGATCATAATTCTTCTTATTTGTCTCATGTTGCTTTCTGTGAAGATCCTGTTTAAAAAAGACGGACAATTCCCCAATACGCATGTCGGAGGGAATAAGGCATTAAGTGAGAAAGGTATTTTCTGTGCAAAAAAACAATGCTGTGAACAGATGCAACAGAAAAGTCTGGAAGAGAGATTGAACGAAATAATAGTATAATATAAAGATTTAATTTTCGCTTTATGAAGAACATGAACTACGTAATTAACGGTGTACTTGCTGTTGCTGTTATCATCCTTTTTGTTTTGCAATTCTCCGGAAGACGAGAAGCCGGCGTCGCTAAAACAACGTTTACGTCGGAAGAAGATTCTATCGGTTTTCTCCCCGTTGCCTATGTCAACATGGATTCCCTTCTTCTTAATTATAACTACTACAAGGATCTTAGTGAGATTATACTGAGAAAACAGGAGAATTCCCTTGCCGTCATTAATCAGAAAACGAGCGATCTCCAAAAAGACGCGCAGGAATTTGAACGCAAGTATAACAACAATGCGTTCCTTACCCGGCAGCGCGCCGAAGAGGAACAACGCCGTATCATGACGAAACAACAGGAGCTGGAAGATTTAAGGAACCGCTTGTCGCAAGAGCTGATGAGCGAAGAACAGCGGATGACCGAACAGCTCCGCGACTCGTTGGTCGCCCAACTGAAGGTATACAATCAGAACAAAAAATACCAGATGATTTTCAGCAATACGGCGACGGATAACATCCTCCTGGCAAACGATGCGTACAATATCACGGAGGAGATACTGATCTATTTGAACAAAAACTATTCCCCTTCCGGTAAATGAAATCAGGAAAGCGCCTTTCAGGGCGCTTTTTTTCTCCCATATGAAACCATTCTTATACCAGGTAGCTGCCCTTTTTTATGCGAAATATGGCGCAGAAGTCAGCCGTCTGGCCTTTGTATTCCCCAACCGCCGCGCCGGGTTATTCTTCCGGAAGTATCTATCCGATCTGTCGGATAAACCGCTGTTCTCTCCTACTATCCTGACGATTAACGACCTCTTTCTGCAGTTAAGCGGAAAGCAGGAGGCAGACCGGATCAGTATGCTTTTTACTTTGTACCGTATCTATATACGGAAGAGCGGCGAGGCGGAGAGTTTTGACGACTTCCTGTATTGGGGGGATATGTTATTGAACGATTTTGACCACATCGACAAGTATATGGTCGATGCCCGCATGTTGTTTACCAATGTGTCGGATCTACGGGAGATAGAGACCGATTTCAATTTCCTGAGCGAGAAACAGGTCGCGGCGATCCGCTCTTTCTGGTCTTCGTTCTATCCCAAAGGCGATAGCCGGAATCAACAGGAATTTATTGCCGTATGGAAAATCCTGTACGACCTGTACCGGGAATTTAAAGAGACCCTTGCCGGAACGGGAAAAGGATATGAAGGGATGATCTTCCGGGAAGTGGTTGAATCCATGCAAGAGGAGGAGGTCTCTACGCTTCCCTATACACGGATTGTATTTGTCGGGTTCAATGCGCTTTCTACCGCAGAAGAGCGCCTTCTTTCCCTGTTGCAACGACAGGGGATAGCCGATTTCTATTGGGACTACGTGTCTGCGAAAGTGACGGATCCCGATAACGAAGCCTCCTTTTTTGTGGAACGTAACCTGACGTTATTCCCCCAGGACTGCCCTTTGCAGGAGGAAGAAGAGGGCGGCGGGCATCTTCCCCTCGTAGAAGTCGTTGGCGTCCCTTCGGGGATCGGGCAGGCCAAACAGGTGTATCACCTGTTGGATGATATATGCCGCGAGACAGCCATGACGGATGAGACGGCATTGCGTACCGCCGTTATCCTGCCGGACGAACATTTGCTCATCCCCGTACTGCACTCCATACCGGAACAGATCAGGCATATTAATGTCACGATGGGATATCCCTTAGCCGGTACGCCCGTCGCCGCCTTAGTCGAATACAGTCTGTCGTTACAAAAGAATATACGGTACGTCAACCGGCGGCCGGCCTTTTATTACCGCGATGTATTACAGGTACTGAACCATCCCTATGTCGTGGCAACCCATCCCGACATGGTCTCTTCGCTGGTGAAAGAGATCACGGCATACAATAAAATATACGTCGGTTATGACGATCTGGACAAGACGCCGCTACTGCATACGCTGTTTCATCCGGTGGAGGATGGCAGACAGTTTTCGGATTACCTGATCAGCGTGCTGTCAGAGCTGAACAGGATCATGGACAACCGCCAACCGCCCGAAGAGGATGGGGAAGAAGCCCCTACCCTGTCGACTGCCGACCTGGAGCAGGAGTTTATCTTTCACTATTTCACGACCGTCAACCGGCTGAAGGAGATCATGCAGGAAGCAAACGTGGAAATACATACCGACACCTATTTCCGCCTCTTGAAGCAACTGACGGATACCATCTCCATCCCTTTCCGGGGAGAGCCGCTTTCCGGCCTGCAGATCATGGGGGTACTGGAAACCCGCGCCCTGGACTTCGACCGGTTGATCATCCTGTCCATGAACGAAGGCGTCTTTCCGAAACGGAAAGCCGTCCATTCCTTTATCCCATACAACCTGCGACGGGGCTTCGGCTTGCCCACCTACGAACATCAGGACAGCATCTTCGCCTATCACTTTTACCGCCTCATACACCGCGCAAGCCATGTAAGCCTGCTGTACGACACGCGCAATACCGGTTCGCAAACAGGCGAAATGAGCCGCTTTATCCATCAGCTGCATTATCATTACGAAGAGCCTTTACACAAAAAGCTGGTCGTATACAACGTCTCATCCGCCAAAACGCCTGCCATTGAGATCGCCAAAACAGACGGGATCATGAAACAGCTTGACGCCTTCCGCAAAGGGGGAGAGAAAGCCCTTTCGGCCAGTGCGATAAACACCTACCTGGATTGTCCGTTGAAGTTTTATTTCTCCGCCATCGAGGGCATACGGGAAGAGGAAGAGGTCAGCGAAACGGTCGAAAGCAATATGTTCGGCAGTATGCTCCATCAGGTGATGGAGGAGCTGTATCACCCTTTTTGCGGCAACATGGTCACCGCCGATCTGCTGAAAGCAGTCCGTAAAGACAATGCGGCAGTCACGCATGCCATTGAACGCGCTTTTGCCGGCGTATTCTTCAAGACAACGACCATACGCCCGCTTACGGGGCAAAACTTCCTGATCGGTGAAACGATCCGCAAATATGTGGGGAAAATAATCGAACGCGACGGACAGTTAACCCCTTTCCGTTATATCGAATCCGAAAAAAGGATCAACGGCCTGTTCACCCTGTCGGACAAGTCGGAGATTCAACTGAAGGGCTTTATCGACCGGATCGACGAAACAGGCGATGCAATCCGTATCATCGACTATAAAAGCGGGGCGGGAGTGTCTGTTTTCAACGTCATAGAGGCGCTTTTCGATAAGGAAGAAAAAGAGCGTCCGAAAGCTATCATGCAGGTTTTTTTGTATGCGTGGATGTATAGCCGTTTACCGGAAGGGAAAGAGAAACCTGTCCAACCGGGGATATACTACATACGCTCGCTCTTTTCAGACCCATTTGATGCCGGGATATACCACCGGACGGAACGGACGAAAAAGACACCCGTAGAGGCATTCGCCCCTTATGCCGGAGACTTTGAACGGGGAATGCGGGGATGCCTGGACGAACTGTTCGACAAAGAGACCCCTTTCGCACAAACGCCTGTGGGAAAGGCCTGCGCCTACTGTCCTTTCATAGGGATATGTGGGAAATGCTAAAACAGAAACCCCAGCGAGAAACTCAACACATTGGTACGCTTATTGATCGTAATCTCGTTGTCGACAGGCTGTAACGAACTGTAATCCAGAAAATCCGAGTCGATACGGTTGATCCCCAATTCATACGACACATCAAAGAAAAAGCGCCAGATAGAGAACCCGATGTCTGCCATGACGCTGATACCCCAGGGCGTACTGTCGCCGATAAAGTTCGACGGGTAACGGACACTGTAATTGTACTTGAAGTTGGGGCCTGCCATGACGCTGAACCCGTAAGGGCTTTCCTTGATGATCTTATATCCTATGAGGACAGGCGCTTCAAGGGATTTGACCGTATAGGAAAGCCGGTCGTTATGACCCGGAATCTTCTCCTCCCCCTCTCCCTCTTCGGGGATAGTGAATCGGATCTCACCCGACGAACGGCTCCACAGAAAACCGGGCTGGATAAAGAACCGGTCAAAATTGATCCTGAAAAAAGAGGTAACCGTCACGCCAACCTCATAATTGATCGTGATATTTTCCATCTCCTTTCCATTGATCGTGAAAGAGTTGATCACCGGCATGCCGGAGTTTAACCCTGCTTTCGCTCCCCAATTCAATATTTTATCTTCTACTTGAACAGGCCTGGCCGTCTTTTGCGCCTCACCCGAAAGACAACACACACACAGGAAAAAGAGAAAGCCGCACCTTTTTGTCATTTAATGAGAATGTCTTCTTTGTTTATCTTGCGTTCGCAATACCGGCATTTGATCGTCCCTTTCTCTTTGTTGATCACATCAAAACGGGTAGGCATCGGTTCATTGTTGGTAATGCATTTCGGGTTATTGCATTTCACCAATCCGACCAATTCGTCGGGCAGAATGACCCGGTATTTCCCCACCACCTCAAAATCCCGTATCTCATTCAATATGACATTGGGAGCGATCAGGGCAATCCGGTTGATTTCATCCTGTTCAAAAAACTTGTCGGCGATCTTGATCACGCCTTTGCGCCCCATCTTTTTGCTGAAGAAATTATTCCCGATCGTGATGGTATTGTTCATCTTCTCCAACTCCAACAGATAAGCGACTTTAAACAGTTGGCGGGGAGGAATATGATCAATCGCCGTGCCGTTTTCCAATGCAGCTACTTGCAACTCCTTTTTCTTTTCTACTGCCATAACTCTCAAATTTAGCTGTTGATACCTAAAACTTCACAAATAATGGCCTGCCTCGTAAACAATCCGTTCCGCGCCTGCTGGATAAAATAGGCTTTCGGGTTATCATCCACATCATACGCAATCTCATTGACGCGGGGCAACGGATGCAGGATACGGAGATTTTCGCGGCTGCCTTTCAGCATGTCGTTCCTCAGGATATAGACATTCTTCACCCGCTCATACTCCTCCAGATCGGTGAAACGCTCACGCTGGACGCGCGTCATATACAGGATATCCGTCCGGTTGATAATCTCTTCCGTGAAACAGGTATGTTCCGTATAGGGAAGATGCAACTTGTCGCACAGGTTCTTTTGTTCATCAGGCATACGCAGCTCGTCCGGCGCGACAAAATGAAACGTGGGCTTGAAATGCGACATGCCGACAATCAGGGAGTGTACCGTCCGTCCGTACTTCAGGTCTCCGACAATCGTGATGGTCAGGCCGGTGAGCTTCCCCTGTGTTTTCCGGATAGAATACAAATCCAGCAACGTCTGCGAAGGATGCTGGTTCGCACCGTCCCCGGCATTGATAATGGGAATACCGCTTACTTCCGCCGCATAACGGGCGGCGCCTTCCAGGTGATGCCTCATAATGATCAGGTCGGCATAATTACTGACCATCAGAATGGTATCTTTCAATGTTTCCCCTTTGGAAGAGCTGGTCGTGGAAGCATCCTGGAAACCGATCACACGCCCTCCCAAACGGTTTACAGCCGCTTCGAAGCTTAACCGTGTACGGGTAGAAGGCTCGAAGAACAGCGTGGCGGCGACTTTCCCTTCCAGCAAGGTACGGTTGGGGTTCTTCTCAAATCCGGCGGCATTCTCCAGAATACGAAGAATGTCTTCTTCAGAACATTGATCAATGGAAACTAAACTTTTACTCTTCATGAAGTATATGCTTTGTCGTACATGCAAATGTATATAATTTTCTTCCGCCCTGCAAACCGTATGTGCATTTATTTCAGATAGTCCGCAAGGAGGGAAGGCAGATAAAAGGTGTTGTTCTTATCCACGTACACGATAACGGAAGATAACCGGATCTCCACGTCTCCCTTTTTACCGGACGTGACCATATTGGTGAACGGTTTGATCGTCAATTGCTTCTTTTTGTTCTTGACAGTCAGCACAGGGAAATCACCCTTTCCGGTTGGCGGGGTAATGGCATACGTATACCCGGCAAACACCTCCGTGTGGGGGACGAAATTCTGTGCGGTCAGTTTATCCAACTCTCCTTCCAGGCCGAACAACGAACATAAATAACGGTTCAGCTCTATATTCGTATGCATCCCCACGGGGATCGACCCTTCGGGGTGGTAGGCGGCTAAAAACACCTCTTCGCCGGTATGGCCGCCCGTCGTAAAGCCGAAACAGGTTTTCGACGTGATCAGGTTCGCCATAAAGGAAGAAAGTGACCCGCTATACAAAGAGGGCGCAATGCCTTCCGACGTGCGTTCATTTTCCGGGACAGGACTGTTTTTGTATTCTTTACAATGGTACAGCGCCTGCAACTCCTCATCATTCAACTCAAAACCGGCATATTCGCGGAAAATAGCCTGTACGTCGGATGCCGGCCTGCTGTTAACCTTTTCCGCAAACCCTTCCGCCGTGAGTTTAAACAGGGAAAAGGCATGGAACAGCTGGTCTTTCGTCAGCCTGTCATACCCTCCGCAACGACCAACGCCCAGGCTGATACCGCTATTGCCATGGTCGGGAAGAATCACCACCGCCGTTTCGCCATCTGCTCGGGCAAACTCCAACGCAGCCCCGCAGGCACGGTCGAAGGCAAGGAAATCGGTCGCCATACCCACCGGGTCGTTCGCATGAGCAGCCCAGTCGATCTTGCTGCCCTCCACCATCAGGAAGAAACCGTTTTCGTTTTTCGACAGCTTCCCTATCGCCGTGCGGGTCATCTCTTCGATAGAGGGTTGTTCGTCGGGGCGGCGGTCGAGATCATACGCCATCTCCCTGTCGCCAAACAAAGCCCACATCTTTTCCGACTCTTCATGGCGCATCCCTTTCAGGTCGTTCTTATGAACCGCATACCCGTTCGATTTCAACCAGGCTTCGTTCTCTTCCGAAAGCAGGGATACGCCGCCACCGATCACCACCGACAGGTCGTTATGCACCATCTGGGGAGCAATCCAGTCGTATTTGCCGCGGTTGTAGCTGTGCGCCGAACAGTCCGCCGGCGTAGCATGTGGAAATTCACAGGTAAACACCAGTCCGGCCGCTTTACCCAGCGCCTGTTTAGCCCCTTCCAGCACAGTCGTCAACGGCTGGTAGGCGCGGGCGGGATCGGTCGGATAGATATCATTCTCCGGATCGCTTACCGGGTAGGTCGCTACATACCCCGTCAGGCTGGGATATCCGGTCATATAACAGGAGGTCGTCGGGGCGGAATCCCCGATGGGGGCATTGGACGAATGGGTAAGCACCGTCCCGCAAAGATACGGGTCGATATGCAGGTGGGGTTGGTCGGGATGGGTATACCATTGCAACCAGCGGGCGATGGATACGACGGCCATCGACGTACCGTCCGGTATCATGACGATGACGTTCTTTACCGGTTTAACCTCTTTCACATCTGCCCCTTTAACCGGCATAACAAGTATGGCCAGTAAGAAAAGGAATGTCATTGTTCTCTTCATTGTGTTCATTTTTTTATATCAATTATTTCTTCTTCAACATGCGTCAGCTTTTCAATACCCGTTGCGGTAACCAGAAAGCTGTTTTCTATTCCCACAGCGCCTACGCCGGGGATCACGAACTTCGGCTCCAGGGCAAAGACCATACCAGGCTCCAGCACCTCTTTCGAACGTGGAAAGAATACCGGCAGTTCGTTGATCTGTATCCCGATGCCATGCCCTACAAAGCCGGCTTGCAGGGCGGTGCCCATAAAGCAGGAGGAGAGACCCTCTTTTTCGGCCATCCCGGCGGCCAAATGGTAGATATCCGCACAGGCGGCGCCGGGACGGGCGATACGTTCCACCTCCTGCTGGATAGCCAGCGAGACCTGATGGGCGCGATAGGCCTGGTCAGTCAGCTTCCCGACGGAAAAGACGCGGGTCATATCCGTCATATACGCCGTATAATTGCCGGCCATATCCACCATCACCGCCGTTCCCTTTTCCAGCAATGTGCCGCTCGCGCCAATCGGGAAAGAGGGGTCGACTCCCCTACCCCCCAGCGCAAAGTCGAAAGGAGAAGGGACTTCGGCATTACTGCCGGCCAATACGCTTCCCATGAAAATATCCATATTCGCACCGAACGCACGGAAGATGCCGATAGAGCCATTCTTACGCATGAGCAGTTCTATTTCGTACTGAAATTCAAGGTCGGTCATCCTCCACCGGAAACAGGCGGGTATCCGGGCATAGGTCTCGGCATGATGTCGGGCCGAAATACGGAACTGCTCGATCTCCCACGGCGTTTTGATACGCCGCACGGCACGCATCAGCGCCGTTGCGTCCCCGGTCTGCCCGGGATTGAAAAGGGTATGTAAACGGATATAGTCGTTGTAGGTGAGTTCACCGGCTTCCAGCAGTAATTTTTCAGGCCTCTTCACGCCGCTACCGGCTAAAGCGTCCACCATCTGTTCCGGTTTACGGATATAGACGACGCGCTCTCCGGCAAGCCCGCCCGGACGTTTCACAAAGAACCATGGATCGCCATCGACCGGCAGATAAAAATAACCGCTGTAAACCCGTCCGGTGACATAATACAGGTTCACATCGACCGAAAGCAGACATCCGTCCGCCCCCTCTTCCCGCATAGCCTGCCGTATCCTGTTCCATTTCAGAATCAAATCGCAAGCCCGTTCATCTTGAATCATTGCTGCACTACTTAACGCTTCGTTTATTCTTTATTTTTTCACCGTCAAAGATAATCAAAGTTTGGGTTTATTTCGCAATCGCGCCCCAAAATCCCGGAAGCACATGTCGTAACAGACGGTGAACCAAACAAGAATACAAGGCCAGACTTTCAGCACGTAAGGAATGATAACGTATTTCCGGATAAAGGGAGGAACCAGTTCCGTCGTGGAGATGCTCACCACAACAAGCGTGACGACAAGCAGCCAACGGTTGTACCTCCGATGCGTCGAAGGGGTGGACAGGTACCAGAGCGCCACGCCGGTCATGACAAGGACATAGCCGCTTGCCTCCGACCCGGTAGAGAACAGGACGACAAACAGCAGGACATGCGCAAGCATCATCAAACGGAAACGGAGGTATCGATACTGGGATACCCGCAAATAGGAGAGGCAAAATAGGATCAACCCCGGTACGATCAGCCAAAGATCGCTATAGGCCGCGCTTCCCGATACTTTGCGTACCAGGCCGAGCAGGGAAATATTTTGAGACACGGCAAACATGTTCTCCCCGTTTTTGAGCATCAGGGAATGAAACCATTCGACATATTGGGACACCATATAGTCGACGCCCGGCGTATATAAAACGGGAAGGAAAAAGAACAAAACAGCCCAGAAAAGAGAGGAAAAGATCAAGGTCATCTTCCGGCGGGAAAAGAAGAAAAAGGCGAATCCGACGACCGGATACAGTTTGATAAACGTGCCCGCAACAAGAATACAGGCCGCCCAAAAGTCACGCTTCTTTTCGATCAGGACGAAGGTCAGCAAGATAATGGCGCAAATGGAGATATTAAATTGCTGTACGCCCTGCGCCGTCATCAACTCGCAATAGGCAAACCAATACACAAATATCTTTTGCCGGCGCGTAAGCGGCAGCTGGCGGATGGCATAATACAGCAAAGCGGTATTCCCCATGATCCACAAAACAATACCCGCCCAATGGGGAAGCATGGAAAAGGGAGCGATCACCAGGCTGAAAAGAATACCGTAATGGTTGCTGTCATAGTACTCGGGGTAGGATGCATACAACGAACTTCCGCCAACCGCATGGCCGAAAACCCCTTCATATATTTTATAGTTGTTGTACTTCCCGATCAGGAATTTAATGATGCCATACAAGGCGCCTGTTGCCATCCACAACAAAAAAACCGTCTTGTACTCTTTCAATCGCGACATGCAGGCCGGGATGTTCGTTTTTTCCATTCACTGCTCATTGTTCATTAAAAAAAAAGGGTAAGCTTACTACATCGCGTCGCTACAACCTACGTACCCTTGCTGCGGTCAAGCCCTGGGGGATTTCGAGGGAGCAGACCGTGTAGGACTTACCCGGCTGCAAAGGTAACTATTTTTCTTTACAATCCAAATTTTTGATGACCCAACCGATTTTATTACATGATTTTGTATTACCTTTGCTGCCTCCGTTAAAAGCAAGATGAACGCTATATGGTAATCCATTTTAAACCTATCACGTTAGACGACAGGGAGGTAATCACCTCTTTCACATTACAGAGTCCGTATATGAATTGCGATTTCTCTTTCGCCAATATGAACAGTTGGCGTTTTCTTTACAACAGCGAATTTGCGGTAGTGGATGATTGCCTGTTGATCCGCTTCTGGATTGATAACAACGACCGTCCGGTGTATATGTGCCCGGTGGGCACGGGAGACATGGCAAAAGCCATCGAGCGGTTGGAAGAAGATTCGCTCGCGCACGGACATCCGCTCTGGATACTGGGGGTCACCCCCGACGGTAAAGAGGTGTTGGAGAACGCCTTCCCCGGATGTTTCCGCTATATCCCCGACCGGGATTATTTCGATTACATCTACCTCAGGGAAGACCTGATCAACCTGACAGGAAAGAGGTATCAGTCCAAACGAAACCACATCAATAAATTCGTCAAACAATACCGGTACAAATACATGCCCATCACCCCCGAACTCGTTCCCGAATGCATGGAACTGGAATGCAAATGGTACAAGGCAAACCGGACGGATGATGACGCGGAAGAGCTTAGCTACGAACGCCGGTCGTTGACCTATGCATTAAAACATTCCCGCGAACTGGGATTGATCGGCGGCGCACTGTGTGTAGACCGCCAGATTGTAGCCTTTTCGTTCGGCGCACCCATCAACCGGAATACGTTCGGCGTACATGTAGAAAAAGCAAACGTAGCCTACGACGGCGTATACAGCATGATCAACCGCGAGTTCGCCCTCTACCTTCCCGAACGATACCTCTATATCAACCGCGAAGAAGATTTGGGCATCCCCGGATTACGACAGGCAAAACAATCCTATTATCCCGCAATATTACTGGAAAAATACACCGCCATCAAAAAACCGCTCAACAAAAAACCCCAAAAAGCCTGAATACACCCGATGATATGCAGTACTATGTAGCATTTGTCCACGATTTCCCCATTTTCACTGACAAAGTGAATTTCCTTAACCCCCTGTTTTCGGCGATAGAATCGATCAGCTCGGACAGCGGTCTGATCCAGCCGCGTTTCAGAGGGGTAAAAATATCATTTTGTAAACTAAGGATCAGTAGGGGCAAAAGTATGCGTTTGTTTCGTATATTTGCACACCGGACGCTATCTTAGGATAGTCGATTGATCATGTACAATATATATAGAAAAAAAATGAAATCATTAACAGACGCTTTTAAGACGAACAATGGAATAGCTATTCCGTGTGTGGGATTTGGTACGTGGCAAACTCCCGACGGGCAGGTTGCCGCCGATGCTGTAAAATATGCGATTGAAGTGGGATACCGCCATATTGATACGGCTACTGTTTACAAGAATGAAAAAAGCGTAGGCCGCGCTATCGCCGAGTCCGGCATAGACCGGAAAGAGCTGTTTATTACGACAAAACTGTGGAACACGGAACGGGGATATGACACGACATTGCGGGCTTTCGACAAGAGTTTGAGCGCGTTGGATCTTGACTATGTGGATTTATACCTGATACACTGGCCGGCCAACAAAGCAGATGGCGCCAGGATCAATGCCGAAACATGGCGGGCTTTCGAGAAGCTATACAAAGATGGCTTAGTAAAGGTGATCGGATTAAGTAATTTCCTTGCACACCATATACGGGCGCTGTTGGATACGGCCGAGATACGGCCGGCTGTCGACCAGATCGAGTTTCATCCGGGCTACATGCAGATCGAGACCGTCGAGTTTTGCAAAGCGCATGATATCATTGTCGAAGCCTGGAGTCCGTTAGGGACAGGCCGCCTGTTAGACCATCCGCAGTTGAAAGAAATTGCCGGAAGGTATGGCGTTTCTGTCGCCCAACTATGCATCAAATGGTGTCTGCAAAACGGGACGCTGCCACTTCCCAAATCGGTCACGCCCCAGCGGATTGCCGAAAACGCACAGGTCTTTCACTTCTCCCTCTCCGAAGCGGACATGCAGACAATCAATGCTCTGCCCTATATCGGCGGTTCCGGCTTTCATCCGGACAGGATAGAGTTTTAGTTGAAGGATGGGTAATTCATTAATTTTTGCTACTTTTGCACACATGAATCAAGAACCCGTATTGAACGAAGCAAAAAAGACGTATAGCTGTCCTATGCATACCGCCGAACATATCCTGAATCAGACGATGGTACGTATGTTTGGCTGTCCGCGATCGATGAATGCACACATTGAAAAGAAAAAGAGCAAGTGTGATTATCTGTTGGCGGAAGCGCCCGGTGTGGGCTTGCTGGAAGAGGTTGAGCGCAGGGTAAATGAGGTGATCGACCGTCATTTGCCTGTTACGATCGACTTTTTGTCGCGCAAAGAGGCTGCCGGGATAGTTGATTTGAGCAAACTTCCCGACAATGCCAGCGACACGCTCCGGATTGTGCGGGTGGGCGATTACGACGCCTGCGCCTGTATCGGCGACCATGTGTGTAACACGTCCGAGATCGGTCATTTCAAGGTATTGAATTGGGATTATGCCGAGGGACGGCTTCGTTTACGTTTTAAACTAACCGAATAATTATGACCGGATTTATCATCAAAATAGAATATTTTTATGTAAGTTTGCGGGCGTTTTACGTGATATTTTAGTACAATTTTAAATATAACTAGTTATGCAGACGATTGAGAAGTACAACTTTGCCGGTAAAAAGGCATTTGTAAGGGTCGATTTTAATGTTCCTTTAGACGAGAAGTTTAACATCACTGATGATACGCGTATCCGTGCCGCTCTTCCTACATTAAAGAAGATTATCGCCGACGGAGGCAGTCCTATTATCGGTTCTCATCTGGGGCGTCCGAAAGGCGTTACGGATACCTATTCGCTGAAGCATATTCTCGGACACATTTCCGGGCTTCTGGGCGTTGAGGTACAGTTTGCCAATGACTGTGCAGGTGAAGAAGCCGCCCTGAAATCGGCCGCTCTGCAGCCGGGCGAAGTCTTATTGCTGGAGAACCTTCGTTTTTATGCCGAAGAGGAGGGTAAGCCGAGGGGATTGGCGGAGAATGCGACGGACGAAGAGAAGTACCGGGCAAAAAAGGATATCAAGGCAAGCCAGAAAGCATTTACCCAAAAGCTGGCCTCTTATGCCGATTGTTATGTCAACGACGCCTTTGGCACAGCCCATCGCGCCCATGCTTCGACGGCTTTAATCGCCGGATATTTTGGCGAAGAGGATAAGATGTTTGGCTATCTGATGGAGAAAGAGGTGCTTGCCGTCGAAAAGATATTGACTGATATCAACCGTCCGTTTACGGCTATTATGGGAGGGTCGAAAGTCTCTTCCAAGATTGACATCATTCAAAACCTGCTGGATAAGGTGGATAACCTGATTATTACCGGCGGCATGACCTATACGTTTACCAAAGCGCTGGGCGGTAAGATCGGCCATTCGATATGTGAAGATGACAAATTGGATTTGGCGATTGAGTTGATCCAGAAAGCAAAAGAGAAGGGCGTCAATCTTGTCTTGGCGGTCGATGCAAAAATCGCCGACAGTTTCAGTAACGATGCGAAGACGGGATTCTGCTCCGTCAATGAGATCCCCGACAATTGGGAAGGCCTTGACATCGGCCCTGAAACGGAGAAGCTGTATGCCGAAGTGATCAAAAAGTCAAAAACCATTCTCTGGAACGGGCCGACAGGCGTATTTGAATTTGAAAACTTTACGCATGGCTCCCGTTCGGTAGGCGAGGCGGTCGTTGAAGCGACGAAGAACGGCGCATTCTCGTTGGTAGGCGGAGGCGATTCGGTCGCCTGTGTCAATAAATTCGGTTTGGCGGACGGCGTTTCGTATGTCTCGACAGGTGGCGGCGCGTTATTGGAAGCTATTGAAGGAAAAACGCTTCCCGGTGTTGCCGCGATCAGGGGCTAATCATCATAAGTTTAAACATGTTATGATAAAGATACTATTTCCTGATAGCTCGGTACGAGAATATGCTGAAGGGATTACGCCTTTGCAGATTGCAGCGAGTATCAGTCCGCGTCTGGCGCAGGATGTGCTGGCGGCTGATGTCAACGGGGAAACATGGGATTTGTCCCGTCCCCTCCTTCAGGATTCAACAGTGAAGTTGTTGAAATGGGACGACGAAGAGGGGAAACATGCCTACTGGCATTCGAGCGCCCACCTGATGGCGGAGGCGTTGCAGGCGTTGTACCCCGGTATAAAATTCGGTATAGGCCCGGCGATTGAGAACGGCTTCTATTATGATGTCGACCCGGGCGATACGCCCATTAAGGAGGGTGATTTCCCGGCTATCGAAGCGAAAATGTTGGAGCTGGTTGCCCTGAAAGAGGAGATCAAGCGCCGGAGCATCTCGAAAGATGACGCGCTGAAACTGTTTGGCGACAGAGGAGAGGAGTATAAGGTCGAGCTTATCAGCGAGTTGGAAGACGGGCATATCACCACGTATACGCAAGGGGCATTTACGGATTTGTGCCGTGGCCCCCATTTGCCGGATACATCGTATATAAAAGCGGTCAAGATATTGAGCGTGGCCGGCGCCTATTGGCGTGGCGACGAAAAGCGGAAACAGCTGGTGCGCCTGTATGGGATTACATTCCCCAAAAAGAAGATGCTGGACGACTACCTTACGCTGTTGGAGGATGCAAAAAAACGCGACCACAGGAAGATCGGCAAGGAGCTGGAGCTGTTTGCTTTTTCGGCGGCCGTCGGGGCGGGATTGCCCCTGTGGTTGCCGCGCGGCACGCAATTGCGTCTGAGGCTGGAAGACTTACTGAAACGCATACAGAAAAAGTATGGCTACCAGCAGGTGATCACGCCTCACATCGGGAGCAAACAGCTGTATGTGACGTCAGGGCATTATGAGAAGTATGGAAAAGATTCGTTTCAGCCGATCCATACGCCGCAGGAGGGCGAGGAGTTTTTGCTGAAACCGATGAACTGCCCCCACCATTGCGAGATATACAAGGTTGCGCCGCGTTCATATAAAGATTTACCGGTTCGTTTTGCCGAGTTTGGGACGGTTTACCGTTATGAGCAGAGTGGCGAACTGCATGGATTGACCCGTGTGCGCGGTTTTACGCAGGATGATGCGCACCTGTTTTGCCGTCCGGATCAGTTGAAGGATGAGTTCCTGAAGGTGATGGATATCATATTTATCATATTCAAGGCGTTGGATTTTGATACCTTTGAGGTACAGATCTCCTTGCGCGATCCCGATCATAAGGAGAAGTATATCGGGACGGACGAAAACTGGGAAAAGGCGGAAACGGCTATCATTGAAGCCTGCCAGGAAAAGGGGCTGAAGGCCAAGGTCGAATTGGGGGAAGCGGCGTTCTACGGGCCTAAGCTTGATTTTATGGTAAAAGACGCGATTGGCCGCCGTTGGCAGTTGGGTACGATCCAGGTGGATTATAACCTGCCCGAACGGTTTGACCTGGAATATACCGGCGAAGACAACAAGAAGCACCGTCCGGTGATGATTCACCGTGCGCCTTTTGGTTCGATGGAGCGTTTCGTTGCGGTCTTGATTGAACATACGGGCGGTAAATTCCCGTTATGGCTTACGCCGGATCAGGTGGCCGTGTTGCCGGTCAGTGAAAAGTTTAACGACTATGCGTGGCGTGTTGCCCGCCTGTTGGAAGAGCAGGATATCCGCGTTGTTGTGGACGATCGAAATGAAAAAGTCGGACGTAAAATACGCGACAATGAACTGAAACGAATCCCCTATATGCTCATAGTTGGCGAGAAAGAGGCTGAAAACGATGAAGTTTCTGTAAGAAAACAGGGCGAAGGTGATAAAGGTTCGATGAAAATTACTACATTTGCGGCGTTTTTAAATGGCGAAGTAGAAGAGATGATGAATCGTTGGTAAAATAAATAACTTAAAAAATGAGAGGAAAAGTCTTTTTGAATGAAGAGAGAAAATGATAAACTGAAAGATCAATACAGGACAAATGAGCGCATTCGCGTTCAGGAGGTTCGTTTAGTTGGCGATAATGTTGATCCGGGTGTGTATCCGATAGCAAAAGCATTGAGAATAGCTGAAGAGCAAGACCTTGATCTGGTTGAGATTTCACCGAATGTTGTTCCGCCTATTTGTAAAATCACTGATTTTCAGAAATTCCTCTATCAACAGAAGAAGCGTCAGAAAGAACAAAAGGCCAAGTCTGTAAAGATTATAGTGAAAGAGATTCGTTTTGGTCCGCAGACCGATGATCATGATTATAACTTTAAGTTGAAGCATGCGAAGGGTTTTTTGGAAGAGGGAGCGAAAGTGAAAGCGTATGTATTTTTCAAAGGCCGTTCCATCCTGTTTAAGGAACAGGGGGAGGTGTTGCTGCTTCGTTTTGCCAATGATTTGGAGGACTATGGCAAGGTAGAGCAGTTACCTGTTTTGGAAGGCAAACGCATGATTATAATGCTTTCTCCTAAAAAGACGTCAGTGGCTAAGCCTGTTGTCAAAAAGGTCGTACCACCGTCAAAGCCTATTTTGAAGACTCCTGCTAAAGGGGTGGACGAAAAGGCGCATGAAGAGATAAAAGATGAAGAGATAAAAAATGAAGAATAAAACTATCCGAAAAGGATAGTCTATACTAATTAATAATTAAATAAATTGGACAATGCCTAAGATGAAGACTAATTCCGGTGCCAAAAAGAGGTTCGCCCTTACCGGATCAGGTAAAATCAAGAGAAAACATGCTTTTAAGAGTCACATTCTGACAAAGAAAACGAAAAAGCAAAAGAGAAATCTGACACAGACGGGTCTGGTTGCCCGTGTGGATGTGAATAGTGTAAAAGAATTGCTTTGTTTGAGGTAACTTTTAACAGTGAGTGAGTTTTAAACGATTTTTATTAACCGAATGTTTTAGCAGAAAAGATCATCGTGAAAAGATGGCGCTACCATTCAAAAACAGATTAGAATTATGCCGAGATCAGTAAATCATGTTGCTTCAAGAGCAAAAAGGAAACGGATTTTAAAACTTACGAGAGGGTATTATGGCGCTCGTAAGAATGTATGGACAGTAGCCAAGAATACGTGGGAGAAGGGGTTGTTGTATGCCTTTCGCGATCGCCGCAATAAAAAGCGCAATTTTCGCGCGTTGTGGATACAGCGTATCAATGCCGCCGCCCGCCTGGAAGGGTTGTCTTATTCCCGTTTAATGGGGGCTTTGCATGCCAAAGGTATAGAGATCAACCGTAAGGTTTTGGCTGATTTAGCCATGAATCATCCGGAAGCTTTTAAGGCGATTGTAGAAAAGGTGAAATAAAATCAGTGATTTTATTTGATTAATCTAAACCTATTTTCTATATTTGTGTTATGAAATAGGATGAGTTAGCCGCACTTGTTCGATTGGGAAACTCATCAGTTAAATACAATTCCGAGACATTGCTCTTGTTGTCAATGGCGGGCCGCGCCTTTCGGGGTATGCTTTTGCACAGCGGATTACAAAGATAACAAAGCGCTCAAATCCTGTCATACGGAGTTTGTTCATATCTACGGTGCGGCTTTCTTATTATATAAAGGAAAACTTCTTCGCGAAGTTTTCCTTTTTTGCGCCAAAGCGGGGGCTTCAGGTTAGTTTCAGCTCTTTCAGCAACTGGGGGAAGCCATGTTCAAAATCCACTCCGAAGCGGCGGTCGGTCTTTTGTTCGTATGTCCGCATGATGCTGCCGGCGGTATAGCGGACGGCAATATCCGCCGATTCTTTCAGGCTGAAATCGTTCAGCAGGCCGGCAAGCAGCGTACTGGCAAAGATGTCGCCGGTGCCA
>JAISQD010000148.1 GCA_031274415.1 Tannerellaceae bacterium
CTTGTAACTCTCAATTCTCCATTCTCAATTCTCAATTCTCAACTCTCCCCCTCCCAGAGTTTTCATTTTCTGCTTTCACGCTTTCACAGTCCGTGTAAGCAATTGGTTTATAAACAATAAAGCGTGAAAGCAAGCCCTTTTTTTGCTTTCACACTGCTTTCACACTTTCACACTTTCACCACTTCTATTTGGACGGGAGCAAATAATAATGGCTGCCGAGCGAATAAAAACCGCAGCCGAGCGAATAAAAATAGGACGGCAGCAAACTCTCAACTCCCCTGGCACAAAAAAAGAAAAGCTGCCTGTTCGAGACGGGCAGCTTTTCTTTGTATATATTCGACTTTTTTGTAAAACGGTACGCTGACTATTTAGATCTTCCTAAAGCGGAATAGCTGATCTTTAGAGCATAAGCCTCGCGTAGCGCCTGCTTTATATCGGTGATAATCCCCATCTTCGTATCTCTGTCGGCTTTGATGGATACCGTCATAAAGGGTTGGTCTTCTTCTTTCATACTCGACCGTTCCTGGGCGATATAATCTTGAATTTCCGATATTTCCGCAAAAGAGTCATTCAACTGTACACGCGTGGCCGATCCCATTTTTGCGCGAAACTCCAGTGTCGGTTCGCCCACATAAATGAATGTCACCAGCGATTTTTTCTCCAACTTCTGAAGCTCGGTTGCTTGCGGCGCTCTGAACGTTACTTTCAGTGTTACTTCGCGCATAGATGTTACCATCATGACGAAAAACAAGAAGGTAAAAACCAGGTCGGACAAGGATGCCATACTGGGCTGCGGTACTTCACGTTTTTCTCCACCACCAAATTTTCCCATTATTTTACTCCTCCATAATTTTTAGGCTCTGCTTCCGATATACGTTGTGTGTAGATCATCTGCACGGCCTTTTGTTGTTCTTCATCCAGGTCGATATACTTCTTTCCGAATTTCTGCAGGGAGACATCATCTCTCAATTCGTTGTAAGCGGCGGCAATTTCATTTTGCACGTCGATATACGCTTGATAATTGGTGCCCCGGTCGTTTTGCAGCGAAATGACATGGTTTTTGGAGACCATCATATTTCCGAAATACGGCACATCCACCGAAATTTGTTCCGGCATATGTTCGTTGTTCGTCGGATTTTTGATAAAATCTTTCACCCTGTCTTTCACCTGAGCCAACTGCACGTAGTCGTCGCCGCAGAGTATCTGGTTGCTACTGTTAATCAACACGACCAGAATATTTCTCTTTTTAACCTCCGTATCCTGTTCTTTCTGATCTTTGGGTACCGGCTGCGGCAGCCTTCGCGACAAGCCTTTATCGGTATCCATCGACGAGGTAAGAAGGAAGAAGAGAAGCATCATGAACGCTATGTCGGCCGTTGAGGTTGAGTTTACCTGCGGCACTTTTCTCTTTTTTCTTGCCATAATTTCCTTATTTTTCAAAAACACGCTTCACGCTACCTACAATCACGGCCAGAATCACCAGGGCAGCCATGACATAGATAGAATAGAGGAACATGTCGGTTAGCTTCAGCCAGAAAGGCGTATTGTAGGCTTCAGCTCCCGCTTTCGTTGCCAAGGAGGCTATAGGCTCGCCGTCGCCCAAGGAATAGGTGCTGAAGAACAAAATAGCAAACAACACAATAACGCCAAGCCCGGCAAGCGCTTTCTTAGTGTCCGCCTTGAAGTTGGCTACGAATTGAATGATCACAAATCCCAGAATGGTCACCAGTGTGATGCCAAGAAGTGCATACATCCAATAGAGCAAAGTGTCGGTGTAGAGCGGATTCCATTTCTCTCCTTTGTAAGGTTCACCATCCCCTCCGAAGAAGAACAGCCCTACAACAGCCAGCATGATAACCGTAGTGGCTATCAATACCCAACTGGATATTTTTCGTATTTTAGTAACTGCCATGGATTCAATTATTTGTTGTATTTATAATTGTACTTCAATACCAGGTCGACCAAAGAGATCGAGGCATCTTCCATCTGATTGAGGATGGCTTCCAGCTTACTTAACAAATAGTTGTAGAATACCTGCAGGATAAGCGCTACGATCAAACCGGCAACGGTGGTGATCAAAGCCACTTTCATACCGCCGGCAACAACCGTCGGGCTGATGTCCCCTACTCTTTCGATGTTGTCGAAAGCCATGATCATACCGATTACCGTACCCATGAATCCTACCGAAGGAGCGATGGCGATAAACAGGGTGATCCATGAAAGATTCTTTTCCAATAATCCACTTTGCACACCACCATACGAGATGACGGATTTTTCAACAACGTCGATGCCTTGGTCTATCCGGAGGAGTCCTTGATACATAATGGAGGCAATCGGGCCTCGGGTGTCGCGGGCAACTGCTTTAGCGCCTTCTACGTCTCCTTTGTCAAGGGCTTCTTCGATACCTTTTAATAACTTGCCGGGGTTAATTTCTGCTAAGTTAAGGTAGATCACTCTCTCTAAACAGAAACCTAAACCTAAAATCAGGATGATCGCTATGGCACCCATAAAGTCGGCGCTACCTTCGATAAACTTGATTTTTAGTTCATGGTGCACACCACTTTCAATCACTTGTTCTGTGGCTTCTTGTGCAAAAACGAGAGTAGAAGTTCCAAGGGCGCACAAACCCAAGAATGCTTTAGCAAATAACTTTTTCATTGTGTGTCTAATTTTAAAGATTAATAATTTTCTTTTTCTTATTATTTTGTTAGTAATTTCTTGATATTCAGGATACATGCGGAGAGAGCGGGATTCGAACCCGCGATACGCTTTAGGCGTATACACGCTTTCCAGGCGTGCCTCTTCAACCACTCGAGCATCTCTCCTACAAATGCTTTGTCTCCTTCAGAAAAACGAGCGCAAAATACGAAAAAAATCCCATATGCAAATCTTTCAGCTCACAAATCTAACGTTTTTGCTCCATTTAAACACAAATAAATAGACACAATAAACCTCTATCCGGCCGGTCAAAACATACACTATCCGTTTTTGCCGGTCATATCAAATAATCCAACCGCATTTTTTCGTGTTATTTCAACCGTTTCTTCAAGCGTTAAATGAAATAGTTCAGCCACCTTTTCCGCTGTTTTCCATATATATACGGGTTCATTCCTCTTCCCGCGGTAAGGGACGGGCGACAAATAGGGAGCGTCCGTTTCCAATACAATATCCCCAATACCGGCCAGAGAAAGGATCTCGCCTAATTTTGCATTCTTAAATGTGACGACGCCGCTTACCCCGATCTTGAAATTCGGCAGTTTGATCACCTCTTGCAACTCGTTTGTCCCGCCCGAAAAACTGTGAAAAACGCCTTTCAATTTGTCGGCGCCGGTTTTATACAGGCTGTCCAACACCTCCGGGAACGCTTTCCTGGTGTGTATCGCTACGGGTAAATCCAGGTCAATGCTCCACCTCAACTGCTCTTCAAAAGCTATCTTCTGCTCTTTCAAATAGGTTTTATCCCAATACAAATCAATGCCGATCTCCCCGATCGCACAATAATCCCGCTGCCCCAGAAGGAGCTCCATCTTCCGGAGGGCGCCGGCATACTGATGATCCACACCGGTCGGGTGCAACCCCATCATCGGATAGGCAAAGGCAGGATAGAGATCGCACGAGGCGTGCAGGCGATCAATGGTAGACAGATCCACATTGGGCAAAAGCAACGCTTCAATACCCGATTCCAGGGCGGCTCGTACCATCTCGGGCCTGTCAAGATCAAACGCTTCCAGATACAAATGACAATGTGTGTCGATCAGTTTCATTTCTCTAAGATTGCCGGTATAACAACGAATCACTTACCCCGTTTAACACAACAAGCCGCTCCTCCGCGACATGCAATTGGGTCAAATGGGATAACGCCTCATGGTAAAAATACCGTATTTTGGATTCTGTCAATTCTCTCAATTGCAACCGGTCATACAACGCCCTGAACGCCTTTATCTTTTGCTGGGGGTCGATCGTTTTTGCGTCGAGCCAACGGATCAACTCCTCCTTTTGCCGGCCGTCGGCGCGCCTCAGCGCGTTGACCAATAAAAAGGTCTTTTTGTTGCACACAATATCTCCTCCAATGTTTTTCCCGAAAGTAGCCGGATCGCCATAGACATCCAACAGGTCGTCTTTGAGCTGGAATGCCAGTCCGATATTGATCCCGTACCGGTAGAGGTGGTCTGCATCTTCTGCCGGCGCGTCTCCGGCTATCGCCCCCATTTTAAGGCCGCATGCCAGCAATACGGCTGTTTTCAGGCGGATCATCTCGATATAGTCCGCCTCCGTGACGTCGGTCAGGGATTCAAACTCCATATCGTATTGTTGCCCGCCGCAAATCTCCAGGGCTGTCGCCGTAAACAGATCCAGCAACGCTTTCAGATACCGCGAACCGGATGCCGAAATGAGCTGGTAGGCGACAATCAACATCGCATCTCCCGAAAGAATGGCCGTATTGTCGTTCCACAAGGTATGAACGGTCGGCTTGCCTCGGCGCCTGTCCGCTCCATCCATCAGGTCGTCATGCAGCAAAGTGAAATTATGGAACACTTCCAGGCTTAACGCCGGCTTGACCGCCTCTTCTATGTCGTCGCTATACAGGTTGCAGGCGGACAGGACGAACGCCGGACGAATCCGTTTCCCCCCTAAGGAAAGGATGTATTCAATCGGAGCATACAGGCCGGCCGGCGGACAGTCAAAACGGAGTCGTTTGATTTCAGCTTCTATCCGTTGAAGGATTTCATTAAAAGATAACATCATATATACAAAAAAGGCTGCCTGAAATTGCAGCCTTTCATTTTAAAATATGAACGATACGTTATTGTAATTTGAATGTAATAGGTAACGTGTATTTGACACGTACCGGTTTGCCCCTTTGCTTTCCGGGCGTCCATTTGGGCATGAGGCTGATCACGCGGAGCGCTTCCTTATCCAAAGAAACGTCAACAGAGCGGATCACTTCGGCGTCAACCACCGACCCGTCGCGATTGACCACAAATGAACAAACCACACGTCCCTGAATACCGTTTTCCTGCGCGATAACCGGGTATTTCATCGACTTCTGGACAAACCGCAGCAGCTCCAGGTCTCCACCGGGAAATTCCGGCATGGTTTCCACCACAGCAAAAATAGTCTGGGTATCCTCTTCTTCTTCCACCACAACAGGAGGCACGTATGTCTGAACCTGAGCATCCGTTTGGCTGTCTTCGGTCGTTAAAATATCCTGCTGATCCAAATTGACGTTATCTTCGACAACAGTCAATATTTCGGCGACAACCGGCGCAGGAGGCGGAGGGGGCGGGGGAGGAGTGTCTTCCGGCCTCGTGATCTCAATCTCTTCTTCGGCAATAATATCCGCTACGCCACCTCCCGTTGCAACCTGTACATCCTGCGTACCCCATTCGAATCCAACGAACAGGATAGCAAGTGCGACAATCAGACCCATCAGGAGGCTAAATGTCTTTCCTCCTTCCAAATCAGCTTTTGATGATTTCTTTATTTCCATAACGCCTATAACTAGTTTAAATGTTTCCGATGCACAAAAATACACTATTATTTTCGAATACGGGGATAAAGTAAATACATTTTTTCCGAATTATGTATCTTTGCTCATCATTTTGTTGAATAAAATATGAAGAATAGACTATTTACAGCGCTTTTTTCCCTTCTTTTACAGTGTGCGGCTGCCCAAAACGGGGAAGAAGCGTTTACTTTTTTACGCTTCCCCGCCTCGGCCAGGATAAACGCGCTGGGAGGAAATCACATCTCACTGGTGGAGCGCGACCCGGCACTGATTTTTCATAATCCGGCAGCGCTCGGAGCGGAAATGGACGGCATGATCAACCTGAACTACATGAACTACATCTCAGACATAAACACCGGCAGCGCACTCTTTACAAAAGCGTGGGGCGAAAAAAGCGCATGGGGCGTGGGCGCCGGATTTATCAGTTACGGGAACTTTAAGCAAACAACAGCCGACCGCTTCATCGAAGGCGAATTTTCGGTCAAAGACATCAGCCTGAATGCCTTTTATTCGCGCGAACTGTCCGACAGATGGAGGGGCGGACTTGCCATCAAACTCCTCTATTCGTCGTTGGAACGGTATACCTCCATAGGACTTGCCGTCGATGCGGGGTTAAGCTATTACAACTCGCAGAACGGCTTCTCGGCAGGTATTGTGCTCAAACATATCGGCGCCCAATTGAAAGCATATGACGACGCACGGCAAAAAATGCCGTGGGATATCCAACTGGGGATGAGTAAAAAGATGGCCTATGCCCCTTTCCGCCTCTCCCTTACAGCCATGTACCTGAACAGATGGACATTCGATAGCGGGGAAACCTTCTTTCAATCGCTGGCCAAACATGCCGTTATCGGGGTCGATTTCATCCCGACCGAAAACGTATGGCTGGGGATCGGCTTCAACCCGAAAACAAACCAGGACATGAAACTGCAGGGCGGAAATGCCTTGGCAGGCTTTTCCGCCGGCGCCGGGATAACGGTCAAAAAGTTCGATGTCGGCGTATCCATCGCCAAATACCACCCCGCAGCGATGTCGCTGATGGTGAGCGTCTCTACGGCATTAACGCATTAATCGCCGACATACCCTCAAAACAAATCATGTGATGCATATGAAAAAGATAGTGATCGCCATCGACGGATTCTCTTCCTGCGGGAAAAGCACGATGGCAAAAGATTTAGCGAAAGAGATCGGTTATACCTACATAGACAGCGGCGCCATGTACCGGGCGGTGACCTTGTATTGCTTGCAGCAGCAGCTCCTGAAGGACGGACGGATCGATGAGGAAAAACTGCGCGCCGCCATCCCGGACATACACATCTCGTTCGTGCCCAACCGAGAGACGGGAAAACCGGATACCTGCCTCAACGGCGTACTTGTAGAGAACGAGATACGCAGTATGGAAGTAGCCAACATGGTCAGTCCCGTGGCTACACTCGGCTTTGTCCGTCAAACGCTTGTCGACAGGCAACAGGAGATGGGAAAAGCAAAGGGCGTAGTGATGGACGGCAGGGATATCGGCACCGTGGTTTTCCCCGATGCGGAGCTGAAAATCTTTGTCACGGCAAGCCCCGAAGTGCGCGCCAAACGCAGGATGGACGAATTGATCGCCAAAGGCGAACCGGCATCCTACGAAGAGACGCTCAACAATATCATCACACGCGATTTCATCGATTCCAACCGCGAAGAAAGTCCGCTCCGGCAGGCTGCCGACGCGCTGGTACTCGACAATTCCCACATGAGTGTGGCAGAGCAGAAAGCATGGCTGTTGGCTCAATACCACAACGTGATACAGGCATGATACGGGTAGAAATAGACAAAGGATCGGGCTTCTGTTTCGGGGTGGTGAACACCATACGGATCGCCGAACGCGAACTGGGGAATAGCGGGACATTGTACTCGCTGGGAGATATCGTCCACAACAGCCTGGAGGTGGAGAGGCTGAAAAAGGCAGGCCTAAAGGCCATCAACCACGAAGAGTTTGCCCTCCTCAAAGAGAAAAGGGTGCTGCTCCGCGCACACGGCGAGCCGCCTTCAACCTACCGCACAGCCGGAGAAAACCGGATCACGATCATCGACACCACCTGTCCGGTGGTGCTGCGCCTGCAGCAAAAAATACACACATGCTACCGCGAAACACGCGACAAACACACCCAATTGGTCATCTATGGAAAAGAGGGACATGCCGAAGTAAACGGCCTGGTAGGGCAGACCGATGGAACCGCCATTGTCATAGAAAAGACCGGTGACCTGGACAGGCTGGACTTTACGCGGGACATCATGCTTTTTTCACAGACCACCAAATCCCTCGACGGCTTCAGGGAGATCGAACAGGCGATCCGGCAACGGACGGCGCCCGGCGTCGCCTTCCAGTCGTTTGATACGATCTGCCGGCAGGTCGTCAACCGCCTGCCCGCCATAAAAGCCTTTGCATCGAGCCACGACTGGATCTATTTCGTCGCCGGAGAGAAAAGTTCGAACGGGAAGATCCTCTTTGAAGAATGCCGTAAGGCTAACCCCAACGCCGTCTTTGTCTCCTCTGCCGGTGAAATCGTCGATCCCCTGCCTTCAGGCGTACAGCGCGTCGGCGTATGCGGCGCCACCTCTACCCCCAAATGGCAAATGGAAGAGGTCGCCATCCGCATTAAAATGCTCAACAACCTGTCGCCGGCTTACAAAGAATAGCCGCATCGTCCTGGCGTTTGAATACACTTTTTCCCTGTTTTTTCTGTTGTTTGAATACACTTTTTACAGGGGAAAAGTGTACATTTGAGGAATTTTATCCTGCAAAATATGGAAAGTGGTTGCCACGTTCTCCCAAACGCGCGATTGGCAGATGGTTCGCCATATCCAAAACCGGATATTGTACTCCTATGAGGGTGATTTTTCAAAACATGCGCCGGAGGAAATAGTGCCG
>JAISQD010000151.1 GCA_031274415.1 Tannerellaceae bacterium
GTATCTCAAGGAAACGGAAGACGCCTTGCTTCGGCGCGGTATTCCGGAGTATAATGGAGGTGGGAGCTATTGGGTGAACCAAGGTAAAATCAAAAATACGGGCTTCGAAGCCGTCGTGAATGGATATATTTTCCAGGAAAAGAATTTGGCATGGAACTCGGCACTGAACTTCTCCTATATGAAGAACGAGGTGGTCGATCTGGCCGGCGACCCCTTTATACTGGGAGAGATTGTAGCCCCCGGTCTGGTGGAGCAAGCCACGATTATCAAGCCCGGTTATCCGATCGGTTCCATCTACGGACTGACCTTCCTCGGCTTCGACGACCTTGGACGCAATGTGTTTGAAGATAAAGACAAAAACGGCACAATCGATGCGGCAGACAACGACGTCATCGGAAAAGCCGTTCCTGATTTTGTATTCGGATGGAACAATATGCTCTCTTACAAAAACTGGGAGCTTAACGTCTTCTTCAATGCAGCCTTTGGAGCCGAAAAACTCAACCTGACGCGCTGGACTACGACTGCGAGCAGCCGCTTCTTCACCCTGAGGGACGCCTATTTCAAAGGCTTCGACAAGGTCGGACCGGGCGCTGAATTTGGCACCCAGAAAAACAGTTCGGGTAATCTGTCAGTAGGCAATTCGACGCAGTGGCTTGAATCGGCCGATTTTGTGAAACTGAAGAACCTGAGCATCGCCTATACATTCCCGAAAGCTCAGACGCACGTAGCCGACATTCGCTTGTCGTTCAGTTGTCAGAACCTGCTCACGCTGACTTCCTATAAAGGACTTGACCCGGAAACTTCCAGTGTCAACAGCAATTCGGATGTAAATGCAGGTATGGACTTGGGAGCCTATCCGACTCCCCGCACCTATACCATTGGCGCACGTTTTACTTTTTAATTCTAATTATAAACAGTTCAGATTATGAAAAATATAAGAATAATAGGATTCTTCCTTTTGTGTGGATTATGCGGCTTGGCTTTCTTCTCCTGCAAAGACTTTTTATACGAAGATCCGAAAGGCAAATTAAATGAAGAAACATTCTTTTCAACCAATGAGGATTTGCAAATGTCCCTCCATGCTTTGTTCCACAGGCTAATGTACAGCGGTCAGGCAACCAACTTTCTCAGCTACGCTTGGGCAGGTGATGATATCACAACACATGATGCCGCAGCCAACAAGCAGACCTATCGCGAATTTGACCGCTACTCACCAAGCAACATCGGCTACTTTGAAGGTTGGGGTATATTTTATTCGGTCGCCAAGGCTGCTAATTTCGTCATTAACTATGCCGACAAGACGCCTACCTCTCAAACGAATATTGAACAGGCCATTGCACAGGCACGCTTCTGGAGGGCATACGCCTACTACATTCTGGTGCGCGTATGGGGGCCTATCCCCGTCACGCTGGAGTCAGAAGTCAGATACGATACTCCACTCTCAAGTGTGGAAGAAGTCTACAAGGTAATAATCGAAGACTTGCAGTATGCAGAGAGCCACCTGCCTTCGGCTTGGACAACAGCCCCGCAGCATTTGAACGGAACCGACGTCTACGTAACCGATGGAGGAGCCAAAGCAATGCTGGCGCACGTATATCTGACAATGGGCGGATGGCCGCTCAAGCAACAAGACAAATACGCCCTGGCGCGCGACAAAGCCAAAGAAGTAATCGACGGAGTGCAGAGCGGCAAATACTATTACCAATTGCATCCCAATTTTGCCGACGTCTATAAACTGGCAAACAATTTCAGCAAGGAAGACATCATCAGTATCCACTACAACAAAGACTGGGGCTATGATGAGAACTCCATGAGTTCGCAGTGCGGCTTGTTGGGCTCAACAGGTGTCGGCTGGGATGACTATTACGGAGAAATCAAATTCTGGAAGGATATGCCCGACGGTCCCCGCAAGGATGCGATCTATTCTCCCAAAGTGTGGAACAAAGCTGCGAATACCGTGATTGACTGGTGGGAAACGCCGGAGCGTCATCCGCAAATCATCAACATGGCCGAAGGTCCTAATCGTACGGAGTACGACTATGCAGCGCCTCACGATGATTTAGACTGGCTGGGCGAAAAAACGCATAAGATATTCCGCTATTCCGAGCTGTTGCTCACTTATGCCGAAGCGCAAGCGCGTGCCGACGGTGCGCCAAATGCATTGGCCTACGACTGTATCAACCAGGTGCGCAACCGTGCCGGACTGGACGACCTGCCCGCCGGATTATCGGGGAGCGACTTTGCCGATGCTGCCTTAGCCGAACATGGATGGGAAGTAGCCGGCTTCTTCTGGGGCAACATTGCTTGCCGTTTCTTCGACATGCAACGTATGGAACTGCTCAAAGTACACTTCGAATACAGGAAAGCCAATCCCGGAGTCGAAGTAGCCGGCCAGCTGATCAAGGAAGTCATTACCGTTGAAGGCACATGGAACGACGACAGGGCATACGCACCCTATCCCGCTGAAGACACGGCGCTCAATCCGAATTTAGTAAGATAAGACGGCGTTTCGTTTCACAACGCGATTGTCCTGTCGACCCTTCTAAGACCTCTAACCTTTTCATCCGGAAGAACTAACCTGTTCATCCGGAAGAACTACCGGATGAACAGGTTAGTTCTTCCGGATGAAAAGGTTAGAGGTTCAAGAAGAAAAAGCGGCGACATCCTTAGTGGAATGACATCCGGCAGGTTAGTTGGTGGGTATACTGTCTACCGGCGCGACAAACAGCGGCCTTTTCCTGCGCCGGAATATCTCGGAGAGTGTGGAGAAGTCTTTTTTATACATAATGCCGACGCCTTGTGTTGTCAGGCTTTGTTTGAGGTAGCGATACATGTCATTGGCATGGTTATAGGCTTTCAGGCGTATCTCGCCGCTGCGGGTCAGCCGGTATTCCAGGTCGAACTCTCCTACGAAGATATTCTTTTGTGTCGGATTGTTTTTATATCCGAAGTTACCGTTAAATATCAACCGGTTGTCCAACAACTGGCTGGAGAGAAGCATTTCCACTTCCGTATCGTAAAAGCCATCCTGACTGGTGCGGATATTGGTGCCGAGCTGTACTTTGTCGGTGACGCTGCTCAATATGCCGGATATCTGTGAGGAGATCGCGGAGGAAGCGACGGCGCTGAACTCGTTGGAGCGGGTGTTACCGGTCAGGTCGGCGGTATAAAACTTGTTCAGCACCAGCAGATAAACAATCTGGCGCGTCATCATATCTTCGGTATCCACATAGCTTTTTACTTTCCGTTCAAGCTCCTCGTTCGAGCCGGGCAGTTCAAGGTCGAACGAGATATTCGGGTTATTGAGCGCCCCATCGAGATGGAGGATACAGTTGACCGGTATATTGGTGCGGGCGCTCTCGCTGATCAGCGCCTGGTCTAAATCGCCGATGTTCGCCGTCACACTGTATGCGGCGTCGATGTCAAGGTCGGCGTTGTATGGATTGCCGCGAAAGTTGACCACGCTCCCTTCCCTGATCTTAAAATCTTTATAAATCAGTTGTTGTAAACTGAAATTGTACGTTCCGCTCATGATATGAAACCCGCCGTACATCCTCAGGTCGCTCTTTGTCCCGTATTCCAGTTGCAGGCTACCCGTGCCGTATCCTTTAATCTTATCGCCCGAAGCAGGATCCATGATCAGCTCGAACGTAGCGTCGGGCGTGACGTCTATCAGGAAGTTCATGCGCAGCTCCGTCTCTTCGTCATCCAGCGGCGGAGTGAGGGGTGTGGCGGTTGAATCGGGCGGCGCCTCCGGTTTGTCTTTGTCGATAAAGGTAATAAAGTCGTATTCCGCAGCGGAAGAGCTGTTCATGAGGTTCAACGACAGGGCTGTTTTGGGTTCGCTTTGCAGGTTAATATCGAGATTCATCACGCGGTCGTTTCCCCTTATCCGGGATGTCCCGCTCCCGTATACCGTTCCGTATATCGACGGGTTTTGTTTCTTCGAAGCGTCGTAGACCAGCATGTTGTTGGCCTGTACTTCGACAAGGTAGTCGACATCGCGGAAATAGGAGTGGCGAAGTGTCAGGCTCATCTTCCCCGCATTACCGAACATGTCGTATACCGTTGCGTTTTTCACCTGGATATTCCCGGGATCCAGATAGATGGAATCCGAGAAGGTATAATAGGTATTCAGAAAGGCTACGCCCATGCCTCCATCCCTGACAAAAGCCTGTCCTTCCAGATCCAGGTCCTTAAACGACCCGTACAGGCGGATATGGCCGGTTCCATATCCTTTCAGGTTCTTTGCCGCCCTGGAGAGAAACGGCTGCAGGAAGCGGACGTCGATATCGTTGGCATCGAACAGCAATGAGAGGCCGGCATGTTTCCCCACAGGAAAGATATAGCCGTTAACGCCTGTCCATGTGCTGTCGTTTTTGTAAATAGTCCCCTGCATGAGGATGCCCTGCGCCGTATCGTCCCATTCGCTAAAGAGGTGTAACTGTCCCAGTTCGACCTGGTTGAACGAGAAGTCCTCGATCTCCAGACGGGTATTGAGCTTCCGGCTTCCATAGACATCGTTGATATTGAATGTGCCTGTCGCTTTTCCTCCGAACTGGAGCGTAGGGATATTCAGGGTATTGAATATATAGCTGAGTTCTACCCTGTTCAGATCGAGCCATAACGTATCTGCCGGATGCCGGGAGACAGTCCCGTCCAAGCGGAGATATTCCGTATCGTGCGAGATAAAGAAGTTACTGATATTGATTCTCCCGTTTTCAACCGTTATACCCGCCTCTTCCACATGCCAGATCGTATCGTTTATGATGATGGGGCTTTCGTTCAGGGTAATCTCCGTCCGTAACCCCGTTTCCCCTTTTTCATTTTCCTCTTCCACAAAGAGGATGGAAGAGGTCAGGTCGGCTTTAAACAGACGCTCTTTGTTATTCGCCCAGCTCAACAGGGTATTCACCAGGTTCTCCTTTGCGTCCGCCTTGAAATCAACATAATTGCGCACCCCTTTACTGTTCTGGTTTGTCGCCCGCAGGTGCACGTCTATTTTGTCCAGAGGGTTCTCACATAGCAGGTAGCACGATTCGACCATCGTCTGTCCTATTGTAAACTTCGGCAGGAAAGCTTCCAGCCTGAATTTGTTGAACTGGTTGTTATAATGTCCGGTGATACGGCTCCGCTCGACGATGATAAAGGGTGATTTCAGCGTATTGGATACCGCTTCCGTATTGTCTATCGTCAGCAACAGGGAGAAGTTGTTTTCCGTTCTCTCCGGTTCTTTCACCTGCTTCGTATTGATCAATGCCGGAACATATCCCTTGCACGTATGTAAAAGGCTGGGGAGTAGTGTGGAGAACGAAAAGGCGCCCGTCATTTCCCCGTTGATGATATCCGAACGGATCACCAATTGCCGGTTTAACGAATGGCCAGACGCTTCCACTTTGAACTGATTGAGGAAGAAAGAGGCGGGTGCGGTTTTGACATCCAGACTGTCGACGACAAAGCTCCCTTCCATATTATCAATCGTATTACCTGTGAAATCGGCTGTTAAGGATGCGGAGACCTCCGGCGAATCGTACCGGTCGGTCAGATTCAGGTTGTCAGGACGGAAATGATCCAGACGGGCGGTGAAATTAACGATGGAATGTTGGCCGTCGTTACGGAACATCCCTTCCGCATACAGGACGCCGTTGGGGTCGTTTACCTCTACCACGCCGTCAAAGCCGTTCCTTTGGAAACGCCCCGTCAGCCCGATGTTTTCATACCGGTAGTTTTTATAATCCAGTTCATTGATGAGGGCTTTTATGTTACCGGTAAAATGCCCGTCCGCCGGACGTTGTGCGTCGATAGAGATATCAAACCGTGCGATACCGTATGGGTTCTCTTCTTCAAAGAGTTCATGGATCAGCAATTCGGTAGAGAATATCCGCCCACGCATATAAGCGGCGATGTTTTTCTCCCTGTTGCTCCCGAAAATCAAATCCGTCTCGATAGCTCCGATGGATGACGACAGCTTGCCGTAGGCCACCAGGTTATCAAAAAAGCCTGATATCTCACCCGTAAAGTTGACGACGCCTAACCGCTCGACCGCCCGGGGCAAAACGACAGGGTCTTTGCTGAAGTTGTTGACCAGACCGCTCAATCCTTCGGCGGTGATGTACATATTCTTTACCTGCCCGAGCAGATAGGCCTCTTCCGGACGGGTAATTCCCTTTAACGACATGCTGCCGGAAAAGCGCATCTTTTCGCTGTAGGTCAGCGTCAGCTGTTTCAGCGTAATATCGTTGATGTATCCGGACGCCTCTGCCGACAGTTCGACATAATCGGTAAAATGGTTGAACGCCGGGACAAAGGGAGACAACTCCTTCGGATAGATCCGCGAAGGCGCAATATCGAGCGTAACGGGCGCCTTGTCCAATACATCATCTATGCAGGTAACGTGGGTCAGGCCGATGCCTGCCCGGTCGATCCTGAAATCTGTCTGTCCCAGCTTTACTTCCATGTTTTGGACACGGGCGCTGTCTCGGTTACCGGTTATATCGGCAGACAATTTGGTCAATGTGATACCGGAGCTTTCTTCAAAGCTTAATTTCCTGATCTGGGCGTTCAGGCTGTCGTTGGTAAAGGCTTTCAGCGCTATCTTCGCGCTGATGTTGCTGATATCGACATGTTGGGCGTTGAACTTCCCGGGAGAGCTTTCCCCGCTTAGCACATCATACCGCACATTCCCCTTTCTGATCAGGATGGAATTGAAGCGCAGGTCGATATCGGGAGACTGTTTCGCCGTATCCCTGGCGGCAAAAGCGTCGATCACGAATTGGAGGTTCAGTGTGTCTTCCGGCCTGTTTTTCCTGAGGTGCAGTGAGAAACCGAACAGCCGGACGGTGGTAAATACGAATTTACCCCTTAGCAGGGGAAGGGGTTTAAACCCTGCGGCTACATGGTTCGCTTCGAACAGCGTTTCACCGTTCTCGTCTTCCACATAAAGATCGTTCAATGCCAGGTGATTGAACCATTCTATGGCTACGCTTCCTATCCTGACCGGAACACCCAGCCGGCCGGACAACTCCCTTGTCGCCACCTCCGTTACTTTCCGCTCAATGGATGGGATACTGAGCAGGATAGCGGGGATGGCATAAGTTATCCAGAACAGACAAAATAATGCGATGACTATGTATTTTAACCCTTTGATCTCTTTACGCTATAATTTCACAGACAAAACTACAATAATATCGGCAGAGATTGTGTTATTTTGCATAAAAAAACAGATAGATGAGTGTGACGATATTGGGAATTGAATCATCTTGCGACGATACGTCGGCGGCGGTGATACGGGACGGCGTCGTGTTGTCGAATATCATTGCGGCGCAAGCGGTGCATGAAGCATACGGGGGCGTCGTGCCGGAACTGGCTTCAAGGGCGCATCAACAACATATTATTCCGGTTGTAGACAGGGCGCTGAAACAGGCCGGCATCGACAAGGCGGCATTAGACGCTATCGCCTTTACGCGCGGGCCGGGCTTGATGGGATCGTTGCTTGTCGGGACATCCTTTGCCAAAGGATTGTCCGCTTCGCTGGAGATACCGATGATCGACGTGAACCATTTACAGGCGCATGTGTTGGCTCATTTTATCAAACAAACGCCTGATGACACACAGCAGCCGTCGTTTCCCTTTTTATGCTTGCTCGTTTCGGGAGGCAATTCGCAGATTATACGGGTGGATGGATACCATGATATGCAAGTGATCGGGCAGACGATCGACGATGCGGCAGGGGAAGCGTTTGATAAATGCGCGAAGGTCATGGGGCTGGGATATCCGGGAGGCCCCATCGTGAACAGGCTGGCCAATGAAGGAAACCCGGAGGCCTTTACATTCAGTAAACCCCATATCCCGGATTATAATTACAGCTTCAGCGGGCTGAAAACCTCTTTCCTTTATACCTTGCGCGACCGCTTAAAGGAAGACCCCGGCTTTATCGAAAAGAACAAAGCCGACCTGTGCGCCTCCCTGCAGGCAACCGTCATCCATATCCTGATGGATAAACTGCGGAAGGCGGCAATGGATTTGAATATAAAAGAGGTCGCCGTCGCGGGAGGCGTATCGGCCAATACCGGATTGCGCGACGCTTTTCGCGACCATGCCGGGCGTTACGGATGGACGATACACATCCCCCCCTTTGCTTTTACAACAGACAACGCAGCGATGGTGGCCATCTGCGGGTATTATACATATCTTAATAAGGAGTTCTGCCCGATGGATGCCGTTCCTTTTTCCAGGGTAGTGATTTAAATCATATGGATGTACATATTATAACAATTGGCGATGAATTGTTGATCGGGCAGGTGGTAGACACCAATTCTGCATGGATGGGTCAACAACTGGAAAACGAAGGGTTCCGGGCGACCTGGCGAACAACCGTAGGCGATACCGAACGTGATATACTGGAAGCGGTCGATGCCGCCATGCAGCGCGCCGGGATTGTCCTGCTGACGGGTGGCTTAGGCCCGACAAAAGACGACATCACGCGGAAAGCATTGTGCCGCTACTTCGGCTGCGGGCTGCATTTCTCACAAGAGGTATATGATAACATCACGGGGTTGTTTCATACGTCCGGTCGTGCCATGAACCACCTCACGCGGGATCAGGCCATGGTGCCCGACGCCTGTACGGTGATACGGAACAGGGTGGGGACAGCGCCGTGTACATGGTTTGAGCGGGAGGGAAACGTATTGGTCTCCATGCCCGGCGTGCCGCATGAGATGAAATGGCTGATGACGCATGAAGTACTTCCCCGCTTGAAAAAGAGGTACGGGCAGGATACCTATATCCGTCACCGGACAACGTGGGTGAGCGGCTATACCGAATCGGCTTTAGCGATTGCCCTGTCCGCCTTTGAAGAGGCACTTCCCCCGTTTATGAAACTGGCTTACCTGCCTGAACCGGGACTGATCCGCTTGCGTTTGTCGGCCTATGCCGGCGACGAACGCCAGGCGGAGAAAGCGATGGACGAACAAAGGGAGAAGCTTCACCGCCTGTTGGAGGGACATATCCTCGCCGGAGAAGAGGGGACGTTGGAAGAACGGATCGGCGAAGCCCTCCTGAGCAGGAACTTGTGTATGGGAACGGCCGAAAGTTGCACCGGAGGCCGCATTGCCGCGATGATTACGTCTGTTCCCGGTAGTTCCCGTTATTTTACGGGTGGTATCGTGTCGTACGACAACGAGGTCAAACACCGCCTGTTGGGTGTGCCGGAAGAGACCCTGCGGAGATACGGGGCAGTCAGCAAACCGGTCGTGGAACAGATGGCATCAGGCGCAATACGGGCGTTAGGCTGTGACTGTGCGGTGGCCACGTCGGGGATTGCAGGGCCGGATGGCGGTACGGCTGAGAAACCCGTCGGTACGGTATGGATAGCTGCCGCATGGAAGGAGAAGGTGGTTTCCGGCTGTTACCATTTCAGCGCTCTCCGCGAAACGAATATCACCCGCGCTTCCGGTACGGCGCTATCCATGCTTCTTGATTTGTTGGCAAACGATTGCAGATATCTCGAAAAATAACGTAACTTTGTTCCTTAGAAAGCATATAAGGAGCAAGTCTATGAAAGATAAAAGTGATGTATTTGAGCGTTTTAGGAATTCATTTGACCATATAGACGGGCATTACCACATACTCGAGCGATGTGTGCCGTTGGAGCTTCAGATGGAATATTTTAAATGTTCCGAACGGATGCGTAAAGGTAAAACGAAAATGACTGACGATAAATATGACTTTTACAAGCGTACTCTTTCTGATGAAGAGACCACCGCAGAGCATAAGAGACATGCGCTTTCCGCTTTGGCTTTATCAAACGAAATCAGGGCTTACCGTGTGTTGGAAGACTATGTGCAACATGCCGATCCGGAGGTGACGAACTGGGCGTATATGGCTTTGTTGGAAAGCCGCATATCACTTGAGTCGGAGTTATTGCAAGAGAAGCAGGTTTATATCTCGACAGGGTTGGGCGGTAAAGGGGAAAAGTTACGCTTTTATACCTTGATCCTGGCTTCGGCGTATGTCCCGTTTCAGGATTACCAACGCCGGGCGATCGAACGCGAATTGGCCTTTTTCTTGTCTAAGGGCGATTGTGAGATAGAACGTCTTTCCATAGAAGATGTCTATGTTGAGCTACTGTTCCTCGCACCGCTTCGCGCAGACTTGAAAGCCATCGTGGAGAACGTTATTTTCGAATGTAACCAGTATGGTAATTTCCTCTCGGATATGTATAGTATAACAAACGTGAAGGAGCTTTCCGCCGAAGAGATAGCGAAGATTATACATGATAAATATGGAAACCATAAAACAGGTCATTAAATATGGCATAGTCGGGGCGGCTAATACGCTGATTACCGCCGCCATTATATGGGTGATGATGAAAAAGGCCAACGTACCGGCTATCCCGTCCAATATCGTGGGGTATGCTTTCGGCGTGTTGAATAGCTTTATCTGGAACAAACAATGGACATTCAAAAGCTCGGCCCGGTGGATAGGCAGCGCCATGCGCTTTGGCGTCGTCTTCGGCATCTGTTACCTGCTCCAATTGATGCTGCTGATCTGTTTAAACAGGTACTTGTCTATTGACCCGTATTACAATCAACTGATCGCAATGGCGTTTTATACGGTGGTCAACTTTTTGATGAATAAGTATTTTACTTTTAAAGCATAAAGTTCGAATGAAATAGACATGACAAACCACTGATAATCCACTACTTTTTTTTATCAATTTAATATCTGAAAACAATGAAAAGTCTTTCTGTTATTGTTCCCTGTTACAATGAAGAATCCGTGATGGCAGAATCGTATCGCCGCACAAAGCAGGTCTTGCAAGCATTGACTAACCCGGCAGGAATCATCTATATCAACGATGGCAGCAGCGATAAGACCCGTACCATACTGAACGAGATTGCCGTTGCCGATCCACAAGTGAAAGTCATCCATTTCTCCCGTAACTTTGGACACCAGTCGGCGGTAACGGCGGGTATCAACCATTGTGATACCGATTTGGCGATCATCTTGGATGCCGATATGCAAGACCCTCCCGAATTAATTCCCGATATGCTGAAACGGCAAGAGGCGGAACAGGCCAACGTCGTCTATTGCGTACGTCAATCGCGTGAAGGCGAAGGGGTATTCAAAAAATTGTCGTCGAAACTTTTCTATCGCCTGTTGAATGCCATGTGCGAAGTGGATATCCCGTTGGACACCGGTGATTTCCGTTTGATAGACCGGAAAGTCATGGCCGAATTCGACCGCTTGAAAGAGCGGGGCAAATATATACGCGGCCTGATCAGTTGGGTCGGATTCAAACAGGTGCCTTTCTATTATGAACGTGAAGCCCGTATTGCAGGTGAAACGAAATATCCGCTTCGCAAGATGCTGAAATTTGCATCCAACGCACTGCTCTATTTCTCGACACGACCACTGAGAATGGTGATGGGACTGGGCTTTTTTACCGTCTTGATCGGTTTAGCCCTGGGTATATGGACGACCCTGGGTAAACTATACGGATTCAGCAAAGCCGAATCGGGCTGGACATCCATCATCACCACCATCATATTCTTTGGCGGCGTTCAACTGATCACCACAGGCGTATTAGGCCAGTATATCGGTATCCTGTTCGACGAAATAAAAGCCCGCCCCGATTACATCATTGAAGAGAAAAAGAATTTTACAAAAAGTTAGTTAGTGTGTCGACCCAGCAAAAAAATATTCTTTTTTGGTTAATTCATGATTATCCGTTACTTTTGCTTTTGAAGCAGAAATTCTGTTTATTTCAGGAAAACAATCTATAATTATAAACCATGAAAGTGATTCAATTGCTCATCTGTTGCTTGTCGCTGGTAGGATGTAACCATCGTCAGAGCCTTGTTTTAGTCCAGTATCTACGGTGTGAATACAGGCAAGATCCGTTGGGGATCGATATGCCGCATCCACGGTTTAGCTGGGAACTTGTTTCGGACGAACAGGATAAAAGGCAGAAAGCCTACCGCATCCTGGTCGCTACCGACACCGCCCTGCTCGCCGGTGGAGAGGGGGATATGTGGGACAGCGGGAAAGTAAAAAGCCGCATGACCAATCAGGTGGCTTACGAAGGGAAACCTTTGCAGCCGCATACCTGCTACTACTGGAAAGTATGCATGTGGGACGAAAACGGAGCGTTGTCGGACTGGAGCACGAACGCCTTTTTCCTGACAGGGCTGTTTCAGCCGGAAGACTGGCAGGCGCAATGGATCGGCGAAGCGGAAACCAACCCTGCACCGGAGGAAAGATACTATCCTCATATCGGGTACTATTCCGATACCGCCTCCCGTGCAGACGCCGGCAAATGGATCATCATCGACCTGGAACGCGAGCAGCCCATCGATGCACTGAAGCTCTATCCCTATCACTCGATGGAATACCTGTTTCCCCTCCGTTTCAGGATCGAAACGGCGGCTGACCGCGATTTCAGCCAGTCCACCCTGATTGCCGGCGAACAGGAGGAGGATATCGCTCTGCCCACCGGCGCTCCTTATACCATACAACTGCCTGTGTCCGCCATGGGAAGATACCTGCGGATAAGCGTCACGAAATTGCCGGCCATAAAAGAGGGCATATACGCCTTCGGCCTGTCTGAAATAGAGGTATTGTACAAGGGAGAGAACGTCGCCCTGGGTAAAAAGGCGGATGCTTCGGACGTAAAGATTGAATATGAGTGGGGGAAAGACGGCATCCGGAAATGGACGCCCTCCTTGCTGACCGACGGATACCTGAAACCTACCGCCGTCAGGGGCTATTTCGACAACATACCGCCTTCGCCCCTGTTGCGTAAAGCCTTCCCGGCGGCCAAAAAGATCGCACACGCCTTTTATTACACCTCGGCGTTAGGCCTATACGAATCCTACATCAACGGACAAAAGGTAGGGAAACAGGTCTTCGCTCCCGAATGGACAGATTACGACAGCCACGTACAATACCAGGTGCACGACGTCGGTAGCCTGCTCAGGGAAGGGGAAAATGTGCTGGCCGTCATGCTGGCCGACGGCTGGTATGCCGGCGCCCGCTGGTCGTACCCCAGCAGGGGAGGGTATGGGTTTGCACGCAAATTCATCGGACAGTTGATGCTGCATTACGAAGACGGGACGTCGGAAGTGATCGCGACGGACAGCTCATGGAAATATCTTGCCCAAGGCCCTGTCACCGAAGCCGCCTTCTTTAAAGGAGAAATATACGAAGCCAAAAACGAACCGGCCGGATGGGACGCCCCCGGTTTCGACGACTCCAAATGGAACGCGCCCTCCGTATACCCCGCCGAACAGGTCAACCTGTGCGCCCAGATGAACGAACCGATCGCCATCATAGACGAGATCAACCCCATCAGCGTACAGGCGGCGGGAAAGCATACCTATATCTTTGATTTGGGACAGAATATGGTCGGCTGGTGCCGCCTCTCTTTGCCCTATAATCCCCACCAGCCGGTGACGCTCCGCTACGGCGAGGTGTTGAATGAGGACGGCTCCCTGTATGTGGACAACCTTAGGGCAGCCATGCAGGTCGACGTTTACCACCCGGCCGGCGAACAGGCCATCCGTTACGAACCGCGCTTTACCTACCACGGGTTCCGGTTTGTCGAAGTCAGCGGCCTGACCGAGCCTCCCACGCTGGACGTGATACAGGGTAAGGTGGTCGCCTCCTCTTCTCCCGTCGTCGGGACGTTCGCCTGCTCGGACAAGGATGTCAACAAACTGTGGGAAAATATCCGGTGGACACAATGGGGCAACCTCATATCCGTCCCTACCGACTGTCCGCAGCGCGACGAGCGGGAAGGGTGGATGGCCGATGCACAGATCTTCTCGCAGACCGCTATCTACAATCTCGACATGGCAGGCTTCTATACGAAATGGGCGCGCGACATGCGCGACTCCCAGCTGGAAGACGGCCGTTTCCCCGACATCGCCCCCCACGACGGCGAATGGCAATCCATCTTTAATGCGCCGGGATGGGCCGATGCCGGCGTCATCATCCCCTGGCGGGTGTATCAGAATTACAACGACACCGTCATCCTGTCGCAACAATATGAAGCGATGAAGAAGTTTGTGGATTTCAATCACAAACGCAGTCCCAGCCTGATCAGGGAATCAAGCTGGGGGAATATGTACGGGGACTGGCTGAATGGCAACACGATCGTTTCCGACGACTATCCGAATACGGGAGGAAGCGTCCCCAACGACGTATTCGCAACCGCCTACTTTGCCTATTCGACGACGCTGCTGGCGCAGTCGGCCAAACTGTTGGGAAAAGAGGCGGACTATGCCTGTTACCACGCGCTTGCGGCATCCATCAAGGAGGCTTTCACCAACCGTTTCGTCTCCGGCGACGGGACGATAAAGGGCAACACGCAGGCGGGGTACGCCTTAGCCCTCGAACTGGAACTGCTGCCCGTAGAGCTGCGCCCCAAAGCCGCCGCCCACATGGTGGAAGCGATAAAAGCGTACGATTACCGGATATCGACCGGTATACACACCACGATATGGATGATGAAACAACTGTGCGAGTATGGCTATTCCGATATCGCTTACCGACTGTTGCTGAGCCGCCGATTCCCTTCATGGTTCTATTCGCTGGACCAGGGGGCGACCACCATCTGGGAGCGCTGGGACGGATATGTCGCCGGACGGGGATTCCAGAATGCCGGCATGAACTCGTTCAACCACGTAGCCATAGGCGCCGTAGGCGAATGGATGTACCGGCACATACTGGGTATCCAGCCCGATGAAACGCAGCCCGGGTACCGCCATTTCTACATCAAGCCCCATCCCGGCCATACACTGGAATGGGCGAAAGGCAGCTATCACGCCATTACCGGAGATATCGCCGTGGAATGGACGCATAAGGAAGAACGTTTTACGTTGCATGTCACCGTACCGCCCAATACGGAGGCGACCGTTGTCATGCCTTTCGACAATAAAACGTACAGGGTAGGATCAGGCAAACATACCTTTTAAATACGAAACAAGATGATACGGAAAATGATTTCAGGCAGTGTGCTGCTATTCGTCTCTTTTCTTTCGCTCTCGGCGCAAAAGCCGGTAAAGAAGGAGATTCTTTTGGACAAAGTACAGGCGACCGACTCGTACATTCGGGAAGTCAGGGGATATTTGCACGAACATCCCGAATTGTCGGGTAAGGAGTTTGAAACGGCGCGGTTTATTCAGGATGAGGTGACGAAATGGGGCTTACCGGTGACAAAAGTGCGGGGGACGGGATTTTATGTTGTCCTCGACACGGAAAAGCCCGGTAAAACTATCGGTTTGCGGGCCGACATCGACGCGTTGCCCATCAAAGAATGTCCCGAAAATCTGAAACAGCCGAAGAAATGGATATCCAAAAACGAAGGCGTTTCCCATGCCTGCGGACACGACGGACACGTCGCTATCCTGCTCGGAGCGGTAAAGATCCTCAATGAACTGAAATCACAACTGCGCGGCAAAATCGTTTTCATCTTTGAAGAAGGTGAAGAGACAGGTTCGGGTATCGACGCGATGGTCGAGGCGCTGGAACCCTTGCAGCTGGATGCTGTGTATGGCAATCATCTCAAATCGAACATCCCGACGGGCGAACTGTTTATCCGCGAAGGGGCGATCATGGCCGGTACAGGCACGGTTGCTTTCGACGTGATCGGGAGGGGCGGACATGCTTCGCGTCCCGACCTGTCCATCAATCCGGTTTTTGCTGCGGCGAACATCCTGACCGGCATTTCTATCGCCTGGAACAATCAGCGCGACATTACCAAGACCGTCACTCTGGGCATCACGCAAATCGAAGGCGGCGAGGTGTCTAACGTCATCCCCAATTCGGCGTTCATTGGCGGTACGCTCCGGTTTTTCGACAAGGAAGAGGTGGAAAAGTGTTTTGTACTCTTTCGGAAAGTCAGTGAAAACATCGCCCAGGCGCATAACTGTTCGGTCAAATTCCACGACAACATGGGTGTCTATTTGACGCCGGTCGTCAATGATACCGCACTGACACGTTTTACCCGCAACGCGATCAAGGAGATATATCCCGGCCGCATCGTTTCGGACGAAAAATACATCTGGTATGCCGCCGAAAGTTTTACGAAATACAGCCGGCTTGCCCCCACCGTTTTCGTGTTTCCGGGCGTAAAAAACGAGGCATTGGGAAGCGGCGCCGAACATCACAACGACCGCTTCGATCTGGATGAAGATGCCCTTCAATACGCATTGGGCGCCATGGTGCAGTTTGCGGTGAGCTATTTACTGTAAACGTTGTGCAACGTCATACCCTTTCCTGAGGGCTTTGAGGTTCATATCGACCACCTCTTCCCCTTTACGGCCAAAGATATGACGAATGCCGTTTTCTATTTTCGAATACGCAATACCGAGAAATGGCGTCGCCGCTCCCAACATCACGATATTGGCTGCGCGTACCGACCCCGCCTCTTTTGCAATAGCTTCTACATCCAGCACGACCTTTTTCGGTAACCGGTCGAGTTCGGCATGGATCGTTTCCATATCCGGATAGTCCGGGATATTCACGAATGGCCGGGCATTGGTCACCAGCCATCCCTCTTTCTTTAAATAGGGCAGGTAACGAAGGCTTTCCATCGGTTCGAGGGAAATAATCAGGTCGGCCTGCCCTGTCGGGATCAGGTCGGAAGCCACCGGCTGGTCGGACAGGCGCAAATTGGACTGGACATCCCCTCCGCGCTGACTCATCCCGTGCACTTCGGCCTGTTTCATATACAGTCCCTCCTTCAATGCCGCTTCTCCGATTATGGCGGCGATAGAGAGAATGCCTTGTCCTCCCACGCCCGACAGTATAATATCGACTTTCATTTCCTGCTTGCTTTTTTCTTTCTGGTTAATGTCTGGATACATTCGCGGCGCGGGATCAGTACCGATACGCCTTTGTATTCAATCTCTTCGCGGATGATGCGTTTCATCTCTTCCATATTCTTTTTCAACGGCGTCATCGTCCGGAGGTGTTCCGGCGCTACGCCGATACCGGCACAAATCGCCTCGATGCGTCCCGTACCGGCGGAATCCTGTCCGCCGGTCATCGCGGTGGTTTCATTATCGGAGATGATAATGGTGACATTGGCCTCTTCGTTGACGCAGTCCAGCAAGCCGGTCATCCCCGAATGGGTAAACGTCGAATCCCCGATCACGGCAACAGACGGGAAGAGGCCGGCATCGGCCGCACCTTTCGCCATCGTAATGGATGCCCCCATATCAATACACGAATCAATGGCGCGGAAAGGGGGCAATGCCCCTAACGTATAACAACCGATATCACTGAACACCCGTGCCTCCTTATACTCCAGCAATACCTCATTCAGCGCGTCATACACATCGCGGTGCCCGCATCCCTGACACAGCGCGGGAGGGCGTTGCCGCACAACGCCGGGCACCGTATAATAGCCGGTCACGCTTTTCCCCAAAGCTTTTCCTACGTTATCCGGCGTCAGTTCGCCGTCGCGCGGCAGCGTGCCGTCCAACCGTCCGTGTATGGTGAGGCCCTTGCCGGGGAATCCCCTCAGCTGCTCCTCCACGACGGGAAAGCCCTCTTCGAGGACAAGAATCTCCTTGCATGCGTTGACTAACCGCTCGACCTGCTTCACGGGAAGCGGATATTGGCCGATCTTCAGGACGGGATACGCAAAGCCGTCCGGATAGTTTTCCGAGAGGTAGTTAAAGGCGATACCGGTCGTGATAATCCCCAATCCCTTATCAGGCGCATCGAAGTAGGTATTATATGCCGACGATTCCGATTCCTGCAGGAAGAGATCCTGTGCGGCAAGCAACGCTTTGAACCGTTGACGCGCCAAAGCCGGCAAGAGGATAAAGCGCTGGCGTCCGTCTTCCGGGAAACTCATCGTCTTCTGTTCTTTCATGGGACGCCTGATTACGCCGGCGCGGGAATGCGCCATACGGGTCGTGATACGTAAAAGGATAGGGTAGCCCAGCCTTTCGGAACATTCGAACCCGTCGTATACCATATCATACGCCTCCTGCTGGTTGGACGGCTCCAAGACGGGGATCATGGCGAAATTCCCCAATACGCGGTTGTCCTGTTCGTTTTGCGACGAGTGCATGGACGGGTCATCGGCCGTCACGATAAGCATACCGCCATGTATCCCGCTCATGGCGATATTCATGAAACAGTCGGCCGCCACATTCAGCCCCACATGTTTCATACAGCATAACGCGCGTTTTCCTGCATAACTCATTCCCAAAGCCGCTTCCATAGCCGTCTTCTCATTCGCGCTCCATTTGCTGTGTATATTCCGCTCTTTCGCTATGGCGGAGGCCTGGATATATTCGGTGATTTCGGTAGATGGCGTCCCCGGATAGGCATATACGCCGGATAGGCCGGCGTCGATCGCTGCCTGCGCTATCGCTTCATCTCCCAGAAACAGATGTTTTCCCATTCGTTGTATCTCTAATAAGTTTCGTATAATCCTCTATTTTGGCGGTCAAAGATATGGCTTTTACCGCAAATAAGAAAACGAATACTACCGAATGTTTCTCCGGTTCAGTTCAGCCCGGTACCGGATGGCGTTCCGGTTATGCCCGGCAAGTGTAACGGCAAAATTATGACGTCCCGAAAAATCTTCCTTCGCACACATATACAGGTAGTCGTGCTGCATGTAATCCAGTACGCCTTCCAATCCCTTGATCGATGGTATGCGGAGCAGGCCGGGAGGAAGTCCCGGATGTTTGTAGGTATTATAAGGGGATTCGATGTCCAGGTGTTCATGTAAAATCCGTTGGAGGGAGAAATCGCCTGCGGCAAACTTCACGGTCGGGTCGGCCTGTAAAGGCATACCCTTTCTCAACCGGTTGATATAAAGTCCGGCAACGACGGGATATTCTTCTGTAACCGCCGTTTCCTCTTCCACAATAGAAGCCAGGATAGCGACTTCGACAGGGGTAAGGTGCATCGCCTTTGCCTTTGCCAACCGTGCTTCTGTCCAGAAGTGGTCATATTCCCGCCTCATACGCTCGATCAGTTTTCCGGCGGGGATATTCCAATACACTTCGTATGTATTGGGAATAAAAAGGGCATGAATCGTCGCTGTAGAGAAGCCCAGTGAATCGCAATAGGCGGAATCGTTCATGCATTCAAGAATCTCTTCTTTCCCAATCATCAGCTGCTCATCCAACCTTTCGGCCAGGTCTTCTTTCAAGCGGATATGATTGAAGGTCATACGGGTCGCCACCTGCTGCCCTCTCCGTAAATTGTCCAATAATGCCGAATTGTTCATTCCGGGCGTAACGGCATACCGTCCGGTTTTCATATAGCCCGGATAATGCATGATTTTAGCCAGCTTCTTAAAAGCGTCGATCCGGCAACATGCGGCCGAATCCACCAGTTGGCGGCATAAGTCGTCAAAATCTTTCTTCCTGTCGATATACACATACACCGTATTCGCCGTCATAAAATTCGGAGCGTACAATAAACGGTATCCCCAACAGCCCGTACAGGCCAGCAACAGTATAATAAAACCGACTATTCCTGCGATGACGTACCGCCTTGACCTATTCTTTTTTTTCATGCGAAACAATAATCAATTGAGCATCAGAAATCATCCGCAAAAGTACCTCTTTTTCTCTAAATTGTCGTTATGATAACGGGAGGGAAACGAAAATTCCTCTGCAACCTCTACCGTTTTCTTCCGGACAATCTATCCTTTTCATAAGGAGAAACTACCTGCGTGCACGGTATGTAGTGATCGTTCGCCAATTGGCGAACGATTGACCGCCATATGGCGAACGATCAATGTGTCGGGAGGAAGGAGCTACTTGTTGCCGACAAAGGAGCTACTTGTTGCCGAAGAAAAAGGGAAGGTCTCCTGTGTCGTTTTACATGACAAAGCCGGTGTTTCTTATATCGAACTCACGTAAATTATACCTCAAAAGCTTTGTTTATTCAGAAATATAACGCTATCTTTGCCGCGCATTCAAAAGAATGTTTCAGTAGGAAGTGTGGGTGAGTGGCTGAAACCACCAGTTTGCTAAACTGACGTACGGGTAACTGTACCGGGGGTTCGAATCCCCCCGCTTCCGCAATACAGCATGGAAATAGCAGCATTGGTATCGGGAGGCGTGGACAGTTCGGTGATGGTTCACCAGTTGAAAGAGGCCGGATATGATCCCGTTATTTTTTATATCAAAATCGGAATGGAGGATAAAGAGCGGTATATGGATTGCTCGTCCGAAGAAGATATTGAAATAACGTTGTTTATTGCCCGGAAATACGGATGCCGCTTTGAGGTAGTCACTCTCCACGACGAATACTGGGACAAGGTGGTCAGCTATACGATTGATTCCGTCAAGCGGGGGCTTACGCCTAATCCCGACATGATGTGTAACCGGTATATCAAGTTCGGCTGCTTTGAAGATAAATGGGGGAAAGATTTCGACCGGATCGCCACCGGACATTATGCCACGACGACGGAAGCGGACGGCAAAGTCTGGCTCTCTACGGCGAAAGATCCGGTGAAAGACCAGACCGATTTCTTGGCGCAAATCACCCGCCTGCAAATCCAAAAGCTGATGTTCCCCATCGGACACCTGATGAAAAGCGAAGTCAGGGCAATCGCCGCCAAAGAGAAAATGCCCAGCGCCCAACGCAAAGACAGTCAAGGCATCTGCTTCCTGGGTAAAATAAACTACAACGACTTTATCGAACGTTATCTGGGCAAACGCACAGGGAAAATCATTGAACTCGAGACCAGAAAAGTCATAGGAGAACACAACGGCTATTGGTTTCATACCATCGGACAGCGAAAAGGGCTTGGCCTCAGCGGCGGCCCCTGGTTTGTCATAAAAAAGGATATCCGACACAATATTATATATGTATCCAACGGATACGACCCCGCCACGCAATATGGTAAAACAGTCAACCTTCAGGGGTTCAACTTTATTACCGAAGATATCTGGGGAGCATTCACCGGCACGAAGGAGATCACCTTCAAGATCCGCCATACGCCGGACTTTACCCCCGGCCTGATCCGCCGTATCGGCGATGTATACAGGATAGAATCCGAAGAAAAAATACAGGGCATTGCGCCCGGACAGTATGGCGTCGTGTACGATAAAGAGCACCACCTCTGCCTGGGTAGCGGCATGATTATCGACGAGAACTAAGACCCGGACAGGGGAAAATTACCATATATGTGGTATTTCGGCAGGCAGGAGCGCGCCTTACTTTTGTGTCGTAATATTTTAATAAAAACGACACATGACAAACTTTACAGTATTACGCAGAAAAAGCCTGCCTTTCCTGCTGTTTTTCCTTTTCTCAATAGGAGTATACGGACAGACCGGTATAAAAGGAAGAGTGATCGACGAGGCGACGAAAGAGCCTGTTCCGGGAGCTACGGTGACGGTAAAATCAGGCACAGAAGGAGCGGTAACAGATCTTGACGGACAGTTTACCTTCCGTACGACTAAGCCGTTACCCATTTCTCTCGTCGTCAATTACCTGGGATATAAATCGCAGGAGATCGGCGTGTATGACGCGGAAGAGCCTGTCATCATTTCCATCCGTGAAGACCGGACGGTGCTGGATGAGGTCGTGGTGATCGGTTACAGCAAACAGAGCAAACGGGAATTTACCGGATCCGTCGCGAACATAGGGGGAGAGCTGATCAAAGACCTGCCTGTCCAAAGTTTTGAACAAGCCCTGCAAGGGAAAGCGTCGGGGGTCAGTATCGCACTGCCTACGGGTGTATTAAACGCTCCTCCCGTGATCAGGATCAGGGGGGTAAATTCCATCTCGCTAAGTTCTTATCCGCTGATTGTGGTCGACGGGATACCGGTCACTACCGGAGATATCGCATCGACCCGCGCCGCCAATAATCCGTTGGGCGATATCAATCCTGCAGATATAGAAACCATTGATATCTTGAAAGATGCCGCTTCGACAGCCATCTACGGCTCAAGGGCGTCGGGAGGCGTTATCCTGATCACCACCAAGCGGGGGAAAGAGGGCAGGGTGCGCACCAGCTACGACGGATGGGTGGGCGTGACCAACGCTGTCCGCCTGCCTCAAATGTTGAATGCCCAACAGTATACGGATATAAAGAATGAAGCGATCGTCAACCGCAACCAGATAGCGGGAAGAAACGATCCGCCGGCTTATGCCCTACAGTATAATCCCGACGGCTCTGTTGTAGACACGAATTGGAAAGAGTATGTGTACCGGTCGGCACTGTCGCACAACCATTCCCTGAATATTTCGGGAGGGTCGGAGAAAATCAACTATTATTTATCCGCCAACTATTCGGATCAGGAGGGGATCATGGTCGGGAACGACTTTGTAAGAAAGGGGATCCGTTTTAATCTCGACAACAAGGTGACATCATGGCTGAAAATAGCCGGAGGCGCATCATACAACATATCGACAAACAAGTCCTTCGATTCGGGAAGCCTGCCCGGCGCATCCATGACGACAACAGGCGCCGCCCGCCTGGCGCTTGTCCTGCCGCCCAATGTCGGCGCATACAATGACGACGGAAGTTTCAACGTGAACCCCCAAAGCAACGGTACGCTCGGGAAAGGGAACAATACGGCCAACATCCCGTTATACAATCCTGTATCCCTGTTTGCTCTGACCGACAACAGTTCGGAAAACGTGCACTTCACCGGGAATGTCAGTGCCAGCATCAAACCGTTCCGGCAGCTTGAGCTGACGACATTGTACGCCATCGACCGGATAGACAAAAAAGACGCGGCGTATGGCAGTCCCGACTTAGGGTCTGATTCGTACAGTTCGGGCGGGTCGGTGACCAATACGTCCGCGCTGTTACAACATGAAACATGGACCAATACGCTCACCGTTGAGGAGAGGATAAAAGACAACCATATCACGTTCCTGCTGGGAAGCGATCTGCAGACGAACCTTTCCTCCGTGTGGGGCGCGAGGGCGACCAATGCATCCGATAACTTTTTCCACTATTACCAGGGGGGATGGGGAAACATCCTGGCTGCAAATAACAGTCTGGGAAAGCGGGTATACTATTCGGTCTTCTCCCGCCTGCACTATGATTTTAGGAACAGGTATTACATCACGGGAAACTTCCGCAGGGACGGCAATTCGGCGCTGGCTGTGGGAAAGAAATACGGGAATTTCGGAGGCGTTTCGGCCGGGTGGCTGCTATCGGAAGAGAGATTCTTTCAAGAATCCCCGTTGGCCGGATGGCTGGATCATGTGAAACTGAATGCCAGCTGGGGACGGGTCGGAAACGGCAACCTGTCAAATGATTACAGCTCATACGACCTCTATTCGGCGTCGCTGTACGGCAATGCCCCGACTTGGGCGATCAACCAACAGGGAAACCCCGACCTAAGCTGGGAAACAAGCAACCAGACGAATGTAGGAGTGAGCTTCGACGCCCTAAAGAACAGGTTTCGTGCAGAGATTGCCTACTTTAACAACGATGTGGACGGGCTGATTTTAAATACGCCCCAGTCGCCTTCAAAAGGTATTCCGGGAAACACGATACTGGCCAATGTCGGTTCGTTATACAACAAGGGAATCGAGTTCAGCCTGAGCGGAGAGGTGATAGAAACAAAAGACTTTTCGTGGACTATCTCATTCAACTATACCAACATACGAAATAAAGTGACGGAGCTGGCCAATGACAACGAAGATATTATCAGCGCGACCGGAAGCGGCAACACCAACATCACCAGGGTGGGCGAATCAATCGGGAGCCTGTATGGACTCAAGTCGCTGTATGTGAACCCCGACAACGGACAGCGGGTATTCCTTAACGCCGATGGGGACGAGGTGCAATACAACGGGATAAGCGCATGGACCTATCTGGACGGATCGCCGGCGGAAGCCCTGTCGGGCAACGACTTTTACCTGCTCGGCAACGCCCTTCCCAAATGGTATGGGGGATTGGTGAACACGCTTGCATACAAAGGATTCAACCTCTCGTTGAATTTCACTTATGCCGGAGGGAATTATGTGATGAACAGGACAAAATCAAGCCTGACAGACCAGATATTCTTCAACAACTCGACAGAGATACTGAGACGGTGGACGACGCCCGGACAAAAGACCGATATGCCCCGTGTCGTAAACGGTGACAGGATATCGTTCGGAGGGTCGACGCCCATTTCAGAGCATGTGGAAAAGGGCGACTTCCTGCGCCTGCAAAATGTCCTGCTGTCGTATACCCTTCCGCACAACCTGTTGTCTTATCTCAAACTGAGCAACGTCAGGGTCTACGGGCAGGTGACAAACGCCCTGTTGTTTACACGCTATACCGGCATCGACCCCGAAGTCTCCGCCAATGGCAATTCAAACACCACGCCGGGTATTGAATACAATACGGCAGGTTTAGGGCGGACAGTGACATTTGGCGTGAATGTGGCATTCTAATTCTTACAAATAAAATAAAACACCATGAATATTTCCATCAAAAAAATCATCGGCAGAAGAACAGCCGGCTTCATACTGGGGATAGCCGCTTTATCCCTCTCCCTTTCGTGTGACGACCTGTTGAATACGACGTCTGAAACATCCATCAGTTCAGCGACTATTTTCGAGACGCCGGCAAGGATAGAAGGACTTGTGAACGGCGCCTACAAATCACTGAAAGCATCGAACCTGTATAGCGGGCGGATCCTGCTTTTCGGCGATCTCCGGGGAGAAGAGTTTGTCTGCCGGACAGAGAACTCGTTAGGGGGCGGTTACATCTGGCAGCAGAACCTCAGCAACCTGACCGGCGAAGTCAACGAACTCTGGGCGCAGCTTTACCGCGTCATCAATAATACCAACGTGCTGATCGACGGGTTAGAGAAGTTGGAAGGGGTGATCAGCGACGAGTTGAAAAAGAACTACACCGGCGAAGCCCGGTTTATAAGGGCGTTGGCCTACTTCAACCTGGTCGTCACCTACGGCCGGCCGTATGTGGAAAACAACGGCGAAAGCAAGGCCGTACCATTGAGGTTGCAGCCGGAAACATCCTCCGCCAATAACGACATGGCGCGCAGTACGGTACGCGCCATTTACGAACAGATCATCAGCGACCTGGATTTTGCAGAGAACAACTTGCCGGAACGGTATGCGACAGACCTGCTGAACACGACGAGAGCGCACCGGAATACGGCCATCGCGTTGAAAACCAGAGTCTACCTGAGCAAAGGGGAATTTGCCAAAGTCAGGGAAGAGGCAAAAAAGATCGTGCCGCAGAATCAGGCGCCTTTTGAGGCGACTTCCGGTGTGGAACATGCGTTGCAGGAAGATATCACCGTCCTGTTTTCCTCCAATTATACCACCAAAGAGTCGGTGTTCTCCATGCCGATGACGGCGTCAGACCCGCCCTCCGGATCGGCATTGGCCTCCGTATTCAATAGCGCCCCCGACTATAGCCTCAACTCCAATGCGATAGGGATCATTTCGCATGCGGAATGGACAAACAGCGATGCCCGCCGCAAGTTTATCCGTGAAAACGCAGGATCCTATTTCCTGACCAAATACACCAAAGTCAGTCCCGCTATTGATTATATCCCCGTCATCCGCTATGTCGAAGTCCTGTTAAACTATGCCGAGGCCGAAGCCCGCGGAGGAGACATCAGTAAAGCGATCGAACTGCTGCAAACCGTCAGACGCCGCTCGGACGCCGCATATACATTCCCCCAAACGGCATTAACCGCCGGTGAAATCGTGAATACGATACGGATAGAACGACGGATCGAGTTTCTGGGAGAGGGATTCAGGGCGATTGATATCCTGCGCGATTTGTTGACATTCCCCGACAAACCCTCTTTAAGCAGTTATACATCCCGTGAAGTCTCCCCCGACGACGACGGGTATATATTCCCCTTACCCAATACGGAAATCCTGACCAATAAGCTTTTATTAGAATAAGAACAAATAGAAAAAAAAAGAACATGAAAAAATCTGTTTTATATCTATTCCTCGCTTTGGCGATCGGGATGACGGGATGTGGCAAAGATCCGCATACATTGAATCTTTCAGGTACGGTAAAGAACATTTCCAAAGGAAAAATCTACCTGCAACGGTATGAGAATAAATCCTTCTTCTTCATCGACTCGACGGATATTGTAGACGGGCGTTTCTCCTTCACCAGCAAAACGAAACTGCCCGAAATCTATGGCCTGACCATCGACGGATCGGGCGAAAACCCGTTTCATTCGTATATCCTGTTTTTAGACAACAATCCAATAACCGTTGAACTGGATACCATCCATGAGTTTAAAAACACAACGGTAAAAGGCTCCAAAGAGCACGACCTGTATCTGGAACTGCTCAAAAACCTGCGGAAATCAACAATCAGCGACATCCTGAAAGAACATCCTTCGTCGCTTGCGGCGTTGTATATTTTCTACCGCTATTATTCATACCGCCTCTCCCCCGAAGAGATAAAAGCCGGTATCGAACTTTTAGACCCCTCGTTTCAACAGACCGAATATGTCGAAACATTGACGGAACTGTCCAACACCCTGGAGCTTGTATCCGTCGGGAAACCAGCGCCTGACTTTGCGGCTACCGATATAGAGGGAAAACAGGTGAAACTGTCGGACTACCTGGGGCGCGGATATGTGTTGATCGACTTCTGGGCATCGTGGTGCGCCCCCTGCAGAAAGGAGAATCCGCACCTGGTCAAGCTCTACGAAGAGTACAAGGATAAAGGATTCGAAATCATCGGCGTATCGCTGGATAACCAACAGGCGCCGTGGCTGAAAGCCATAAACGACGACCGGTTGCCATGGCTGCAACTCATCGACCGGAACGCATGGGCCGGCGAAGGCGTCAAAAAATATGGGGTGAGGCTTATCTCCGCCAATTTCTTGATCGATAAAGAAGGCGTTATCGTCGGCAGAAACCTGAAAGGTGATGTGCTGAAGAGAACATTGGAAGAGCTGTTGACTTTATGATGACGGCGAATACAATCGCCGTCATTGCTGTTATTTTATGACATAAAGTGAGCTGATGGATTCGTCGTTGCATACGCGACGGATTGCTTCGGCAAACATATCGGCAATAGAGAGGATTTTCACCTTCCCGCACTTCTTTGCATAGGGGATAGAATCGGTAAAAATGATCTCCGTCAGGGCCGATTGGTCTATACGCAATGAGGCCGGGTCGGACATGACGGCATGACTGGCTAAGGCGCGAACCGATTTGGCCCCGTTCTCCATCATCAAATCCGCCGCTTTGGTCACCGTTCCGGCAGTGTCGACAATATCATCGACCAACAGTACATCCAATCCGTCCACATCCCCGATAATACGCATTTCAGCCACCTCATTCGCACGCAAACGGGATTTATGGCAGATCACCATCGGCGTACCAAGGTATTTGGAATAGCTGCTTGCCCGCTTTGTCCCGCCGACGTCCGGTGTTGCGATGACCAGGTGATCGACCGGCAATGAATGTTTGATATATTCAAGAAATACCGATGAAGCATACAGGTGATCGACCGGTACATCGAAGAAACCCTGTATCTGGTCTGCATGCAAATCCATTGTGATCAGCCGGTTTATACCCGCAGTACTTAACATGTCGGCAATTAATTTGGCGCCGATCGACACACGGGGTTTATCTTTCCTGTCCTGACGCGCCCACCCGAAATAGGGAATGACGGCAATAATAGAATGTGCCGAAGCACGCTTGGCGGCATCGATCATCAGGAGCAACTCCATCAGGTTATCCGAATTGGGGAACGTAGACTGTACCAAGAATACATCCCTGCCGCGGATAGATTCTTCATAAGAAACAGAAAACTCACCATCCGCATAATGCTGGATATTCATTTGTCCCAACGGGCAATGGAGACTGTTGCAAATTTTCTCTGCCAAATAACGGGAGTTACTTCCCGAGAATACCAAAAAAGGAGTTTGTGCACTCATTATCCTAAAGATTAATCTTAAAGTAAATTGATTTGAATTACGGTACAAAAGTATAAAACTTATTTACAATAAAATCACAACTCCCGAACAAACATTTTTATCCCGCTATCTGTGCGGCGGCGACGGGGCGGCGGTAGCGGGTCAGGACGGCGCCGGCGGCCAACTCCGATACTTGGCTGAGCTGCCACGACCGCTCCGTACCGAAACCGGTCAGGAAACTGATCCCGCTACCCAGCGTGACCGGCAGGCGCAGGATGTTGATTTCGTCAATCAGGTCGTGCTGAAGCAGGGAGGCCGTCAGGCGGTAATCGCCCATCACCCAGATATCCCCTTCGCCGGGTTGGGTTCGTAGCTCGCGGAC
>JAISQD010000165.1 GCA_031274415.1 Tannerellaceae bacterium
ATAGAAAAGTTCAAACGGCAAGTGCATTACGCCATGCTGCCGAACAGGACGGTTGCCGATTTTGTGTTGCAGTCGGGCGGACGGTACAGCGACCAGACCAATTTCGACTGGATGGGAGATATGGGTATCTGGCTGGAGAACTTCTCGCTGCCGGTCGTGATCAACGAATGCCTGATGCAAAGCTACGACGGGACGATACGCCTCTTCCCCAACTGGGACAGGAAAACGGATGCGGCTTTTACAACCCTTCGCGCCGTCGGCGCGTTCTTAGTCAGCAGCGCATTGTCGGGCGGAGAAATCACGCACCTGACGATCCTGAGCGAACAAGGACGCCGCTGCAAACTGCACAACCCGTGGCCGGGCGCCACCGTCCGGTTAGTCAGGGATGGCAAATCGCCGGAGATCCTGTCCGGCGAACTGTTGGACTTCCCGACAGCCGTCAACGAATCAATCAGACTGGAACGTAACCGGTAACGAGCACCACTTTTTATACATTTGCATAAAAGATAACAATACTCATACATACTATTAATAAAAATATGTCGAACAAAAATTTATCCATGTTTATCGGCATGACGCTTTTACTCCTGTCGTCATGTCATACGCCGGACACCGGATGTTCCGGACAGGCGGCATCCATTATTAGCAAACATGTGATCCGGTTCACGCAACCGGGAGAGCGTATCCCGTCACAGGTATCTGTTTATGCGCCCTTGCTCGGAAACGGCTTTACGGGCGTTGCCCTGGCCGGAAATCCCGAACAACAGGTTTTTTATGTGGCACGGAATGATTTCTGGCGATTGAAAGCGGTGCATTACGAAGGCTACGCGGCTATGCTGGGAAAGATTGAACTGAACATACCGCAACTGAAAGGTGCATCTTTTCTGGTGGAACAACACCTGTACGACGCCGTAACGACGGCCTCTTTCGAAAAAGACAACTTTTCGGTTGCGTACAGGGCGTATGTCGCCGCTACGGAAGACCTCCTGATTGTGGAAGTAAACATGAAAGGCGGGGGAACGCTCGAGGGCAGTCTCCGTCTCAACCTGCCCGGCGAAAAGGAACTGCTTGACCAGCCGCCCGTGACACCTGCCCCTCTCGGCAAAACGGAAATAAATACCACTCCACAAGGCATTCACTATCTTTCCCGCGCCTTTGAGGATTCGGTAGACATCCCGACAAAGGCGGCAATGGCTATGCGGGTGGAAGGATCTCCTGATGGACGGTTCATCCTTGAAGAGGGCAAACCGGTTCGCTTTGTCTGCGCCTTTTCGAGCAACTTCAAAAGTAAAGACTGTACGGCTACAGCCATTCAGAAAGTGATGGATTATTCGCCCATGCAATTAAAGGAAGTGGAAAAGGGTCACAAGCAATGGTGGCGTAATTACTGGGAAAAGTCGTTCGTATCCATTCCCGACAGCATGATTGAAAAGCAGTATTATGTCTCCCTGTACGGAATAGCCTCCTGTAGCCGCGATTTGGATTTTCCTCCGCCCATTTTCGGCACGTGGATTACCATGGAACAACCGGCCTGGCAAGCCGACTATCATTTAAACTACAATCACATGGCGCCTTTTTACGCCCTCTATTCCGCCAACCGCATCGAACAGGCAGACCCCTATTACGCCCCTCTACTTGCTTTTATTCCGCGCGGAAAATACTATTCGGAGAAAATCACAGGCATTCCGGACGGCATACTCTTTCCTGTCGGTATCGGCCCCTTGGGTATCGAAACCACCCGCTGGGTTCCGCAGTTGGAAAAATACCGCAAATGGTGGAAAGAGACCGGGAACATAGAAGATGAGGGCATGTTCTGGAAACAGCGAAGCAATGCCGCCTACGCCGTCGTCAATCTGGCCATGCAGTTTTATCATACGTGGGACAAGGATTTTACCGCAAAGGTGTATCCCCTCGTCAGGCATACGGCCATTTTCTGGGAAAGCTACCTGAAATACGAAGACGGACGTTACGTGGATTACCACGATGCCATCCATGAGGGAACGGACGACTTGAAAAACCCGTTGCTCTCACTGGGACTGATCAGATTAGTCATGCAAACGGCTGTTGACATGAGTGAACTGCTCGGAACAGACGCCGGCAAGCGGGAGAAATGGCAGCACATGCATGACCATATTTCGGCCTACCCGCTGTTTGAACGAAATGGAAAGACGGTGTTCCGCTACACGGAAGTGGGAACGGAATGGGTGGACGGAAATACGCTGGGCATTCAACACATCTATCCCGCCGGTCAGATCGGTTTGGACAGCGAGCCTGAACTGCTCGACGTCGCACGTAACACGATCCAGGAAATGCAGCGATGGCTCGACAGCAACGGCAGCAACAGCTTTTTCCCCGCCGCCGTTCGCGTGGGCTACGATCCGGATACGATCCTGCACCATTTGCGGCGCTATACGCAGCACGCCTGTCCCAACGGCTATCAATTGGACAACCCGCATGGCATTGAGAATTTAAGCACCGTGCCCAACACGATCAATGAAATGCTGTGCATGGGACATCAGGACGTGGTGCGTCTGTTCCCCGTCTGGCCGCGCGACAAGGATGCCTCTTTCCATCAAATCCGGGTGGAGGGCGCATTTCTGGTTTCCGCCGCGCTGAAAAACGGTGAAGTGACTGATCTATCCATTCTCAGTGAGAAAGGCAGGCCACTACATTTGCTCAACCCCTGGAAAAACTGCAAAGTAGAAGTGAGAGAAGATGGCGCCAATGCCCAAACGTATGACGGCGAACGCATAACCATAAGCACAAAGCCCGGCGCCACGTATCGTATTTCACCGGTAAAATAAGAAATTCTATTATCTTTGCATAAATCTAAAAACTTCATCAACATGAAAAACCCAGTTTATCTTATTCTGTTTGTGTGGTTATTGCCGGCACATTCAGTAAAGATGCAAGCGCAAGACACGCCTTATTTCAAGGGAGGACAGATGTATCTTGTTAACTCCAGCCATCAGGATATTGCCTGGATGGATGCTCCGGAAGAATGTATCCGCTTCCGCGACGAAAAAATGATCACGCCGGCGTTGCAACGCTTGGCGGAAAACCAACATTACTGTTTTTCCGTCGAGAGCGCCATGTATCTGGGGGAATACCTCAAACGTCATCCGGAAAGGTATAGCGATATTTTGAACTATACGTTGGAGGGACGTTTGGAATGGGGCGCTACCGCCAGTCAGCCTTATCAGTCGATGTACGACGGCGAGGCGTTGATACGGCAGGTCTATTTCGGCAGGAAATTGCTAAAAAAAATACTGCCCGGCTGCGATTTCCGCACGGCATACAACGAAGATGTGCCCGGAATGGCGATACAGTTTCCACAGATACTGGCCAAAGCGGGCATTCCCTACTATCAGTTCAGCCGTCACGAGCCGGGGTTTCACAAGTGGTTCAGTCCCGATGGCAGTTCGATACTTGGCTGGACGCCGGGGCAGTATCACGACAAAACCATGCCCATCGCACACGCTCCCACTGAGGAAGCCCGCACAAAAGTCCTCACCGATTACGTCAACCGGTGGGACGACTATTACCGGAAAAGAAATATTCCGCCGGTGCGGCTCATCCTCTATTCGTTCGATTTTTCGGAGCCGGTGAACTGGGACAAGTACATGGAAGAATGGAACAACGGCGTGCGCAACGGCAATGAAAAAGGGTTGCCCTACATTTCATATTCCACGGCAACCCGCGTCATGGATGAGGTGGCAGCCGGCAAGGAGGCCAAGTTCGACGAACTGATGGGCGAACGTCCCGACGTGTGGCTCTATATTCATGGCCCGGCGCACCGGCGGGCATTGAAAGCGGGACGGGATGCCAGCCGGCTGCTGACGGCTGCTGAAAAGTTCGCCACATTCAACGCGCTGACGCTGCACAGTTTCAGCAGTTATCCCACCCAACTGTTTGATAGCGCGTGGGAATCCGCCATTTATCCCGACCACGGCTGGGGAGGCAACCACGGAGATATGACCGACCGCATGTTCCGCGAAAAATTCGAGTATGCAAGAGACAGCGGGAAAAAGATACTCAACGAGTCGCTGGCTTCCATCTCCCGTCAAATCAAGTTCAAAACCGGATACCTGCAAGCTGTTACCGTTTTCAATCCCCTTTCATGGGAAAGGACAGACCCGGTGGAGTTTACGCTGGATGTAGAGGGACGTCCGCACAACCATTTCAAGTTAGTCGACGCCGACGGAAACGAAGTGGCTTACCAGTTGACTTCAAACCATACGTTTACAGGCAACCGCGACGAGACGGTCACCTTTCTGTTTGTTGCCGAAAACGTTCCGGCATTGGGCTATAAGACCTATTACCTCGCCGAAGGGATGCCTCCTGCCGGCAACGTGCAGATACCAACAACCATTCCCGCATACGAGAATCAATTCTACAAACTGGTGTTGGGCAACGGAGGGATTGAAAGCCTGTATGACAAGGCGCTGAAAAGAGAGTTTTTCCAAACGGAAAAGTTTTCGGGCGCTGAACTGTTCACCATGCAGTCGGTAGGCAACGGCGCTGGCGAGTTTACCGACGTGCAACAGCCCACGATGGAGGGTTTTGACAAACTAAGCCATTATAGACAGCAGTGGCAATGTATCGAGACGGGAGCGGTACGCGACGTTTTCCAAACCATCCAGCCATTGAAAGAGACACAGGCCGTGATCCGCATTGTGCTGTATAAAACCGTCAAGCGGATTGACGTCGAAACAGACCTGAATCGCTTCAACGGCGAGAACTGGCGGGAGTTCCGCCTGGCATTTCCCGTCAACATGAAACAGGCAAACGTCACCTACGAAGTGCCGATGGGCGCTGTGGAGGTCGGGAAAGACGAAATTGCCGGAGCAGCAGGATATTCCAAAGACGAACAGATTTACGACACACCCTGCAGGGAGGTGCATCCACGTGAAGTGCAGGACTGGTTTTCGGCTTCCGACGGAAAGCACGGGATAACCATCAGTTCGGATGTCGCCGTATTTGATTGGATGGATCCGACGGAGAATCCGGTGGATTATCCCGTCTTGCAGCCCATTCTGTTGGCCAGCCGGAAAAGTTGTCACTGGTTAGGGAATTATTACCTGCAAGCGGGCGATCATTCGTATCGTTTTTCGATCTATACCCATGCCGGTAATTGGCAGAACGGGTATCGCTCCGGCGCCCAAAGCAACCAACCGCTTCTCACAGCCCTCGGCGATCCTTTGAAGCAGGCCGGTTACCTGCCCGAACAACACAGTTTCGTATCGGTAGACGGCAAGGGCGTTACGGTCAGCACCATTAAAAAATGCGATGACGATGACGCCATCGTTCTCCGCTGCTACGATATCGAGGGCAAGGATACGAAAGCCGCTTTTTCGTTCTTTAAACCTGTACAGCAAGTGGAACACACCAACCTGATCGAAGAAGAACCGACGGCAATCCCCTCCAAAGAGCGCGGATTTTCTTATCCCATCGGCCACCACGCAATCGAAACATTCAAACTAAAAATGGATAAATAGAAACATGAAGAACATTAAAATAAAGATTACCGTATGGCTGATCCTGTCAGTTGTTGTTGCGCAAAAGGCCATAGCGGGGCCGTACAATATTGCTCCTCTTGCAAAAGTAACGGTACTGTCGGGTGACGATCCGGGAAAAGCGGTCGATGGGATCATCGGTATTGACGGAATAGGAGAATGGGCGTCGACGAGTAAGGTACAGTCCTGGGGCGAGATCAGCGGGTATCCCTGGATACAGCTTGACTGGGACACGCCGCGAAGCATCAACCGCGTTATCCTCTACGACAGGGCCGGAGACCACAGCCACACGGCGGGAGGAACTTTGCTCTTTGACGACGGCACAAAGATATATGTCACCACCATTCCAAACGACGGAACGGCAAAAGCGGTCGATTTCCCGGCTAAGCGGACAAAATGGATCCGGTTTGTCACCACCGACGGCGACGGGCCGGATATGGGACTGTCCGAAATCGAGGTCTATCCTTCTGCGGAGGAGTATGTGGATTATGTCTCAAAAGTCGATCCGTACATCGAAACGGCGCGGGGTAGGTATTTCTTTTTCGTCACCGGCAGCCGTCCTTTCGGTATGATCAGCGCAGCCCCGCTGACGCGCAATAAGAACCAGGGGGGCGGCGGTTACAATTACAACTCGACTGAAATACTCGGGTTTCCGCAGGTTCACGGATGGATGATTTCGGGTATCAGCCTGATGCCGGCTGCCGGAGAGGTCAATCCGGTGTTGGGCGAGCAGGGATGGAAATCATCCTTCTCCCACGATGGGGAGATTGTCCAGCCCGGCTATCACCGTGTATTCCTGAACGATTACAACATATGGGTGGAACAGACCTGTACCGACCGGGTCAGTTTCTATAAATTCAGGTATACGGAAGATGCGACGGCGAATATCCTGGTGAATCTGGGCGGCTATCTTGCCACCACCACGATGAATGGCGCTGAAATAACCAAAGTCAGCGACAGGGAAATCGAAGGTTCGGTCAACACCACCGGACGCCTTTGGGGAGGGCCGGATAATGTCCGCATCTTTTTTGTTATGCGTTTCGACAAACCGTTTGAAACGCTGAACGGCTGGAACGGACAAACCGTACTGGGCAATATCAGCCGGCTGGAAGGAAGCCCTCCCGTCGCATTGGATCAGGGAAACCGGAACCGCTATTCCGACGCCCCTCCCGCCGGGGTTAGCGCCGTATATCAGGTAAAAAAAGGGGATGAGATTCAGGTCAAATGCGCCATATCCTACACCACTATCGGGAATGCCCGCAACAATATGGATACGGAATGTAACCATTGGGATTTCGGCGAAGTACGTGAAAGTGCAAAAGCGGAATGGAACGAATGGCTGGGACGTATCGATGTGAAGGGAGGAAGCGCCGAACAACAGACCAAGTTCTACACCGACCTGTGGCACGTACTGCTCGGACGGCACAAGATAGATGATCTGTCGGGCGACTACCCCGACTATACGCAAGGCGAACGCTCGGGAAGCCGGACGTTGAATGCCCGTTTGATCGTCAGGACGTTGCCGGAAGATGCTGCTACGGGGAAGGCGAGGTTCCACATGTATAATTCCGATGCTTTCTGGCTTACGCAATGGAACCTGAATATCCTTTGGGGACTTGCATGGCCTGAAACGCTTGACGATTTCGCCGCATGTCTGGTTCAGTATGCCGAAAACGGCGGACTGTTGCCACGCGGCCCCAACATCGGCGGTTACTCCTTTATCATGACGGGCTGTCCGGCCACCAACCTGATCGTAAGCGCCTATCAAAAGGGCATGTTGACAAAGACAGACCCCCGGAAAGCCTACAAGGCCATGGTCGACAACCATCAACCGGGCGGCATGATCGGAGACGAAAAAGGGATTAAATTCTACCTTAAAAACGGATATTATCCGGGCAATGCCGGCATATCCTTAGAGATCGCTTTTCAGGATTGGGCGCTGTCACAAATGGCAACGCGGATGGGCAAAAAGAGGGATGCCGCCTATTACCTCAAACGTTCGCAAGGCTGGGAAAAACTCTTCAACGCCGGGCAACAGCTTATTTTCACCAAAGACACCTCCGGCAACTGGCTGCACACCGACCCCCTGAACGGCAACGGATGGATCGAAGCCAATTCGTGGCAGGCGACATGGTCAATTTCACACGCTATACCGCGACTGGCTCAGTTGATGGGAGGGAATGATGTGCTGTGCGACAAGCTGAACTATGCGTTTGAACAATCGGCAAAGGATGATTTTGTGTTCGGGTATGGCGGAGGCCATATCAGCTATGCCAACCAGCCGGGATGTTCCAATGCACACGTCTTCAACTATGCCGGAAAACCTTGGTTGAGCCAGTATTGGGTACGCCGGGTACAGGCTCAGGCTTACGGGGCAACAACGCCCAATCACGGCTACGGCGGACACGACGAAGACCAGGGACAGATGGGCGGCGTGAGCGCACTCATGGCGATCGGCCTGTTCAGCCTGCAGGGAACCTGCTCCGCCGATCCGGCATATGAACTGACAAGCCCCATATTCGACGACATCACCATCAAGCTAAACCCCCGCTATTATACGGGAAAGGAGTTCCGGATCACAGTCAATGGAAACACCTCCGGAAACGACTACATCCAAAAGATCATGTTAAACAATCAACCGCACAACACGATCCGGCTCAATCACAGCGACTTCTCAAAAGGCGGCACGCTGGAATTGTGGCTGGGAAACAAACCAAATAAGGCACTCAAACTCTTTTAGTCTCTTATTTGTTGATGAATACAAGCTCGTCCGTAAACATATCGACGGTGATGGGGTGCGTTTTGTCTGTCTTACCGCTTAACAGCACTTTTGACAGCTCATTTAACACACATTTCTGTATGACACGTTTTACAGGACGGGCGCCATATTGCGGGTCGTATCCCTTTTCCGCTATGAATTGCAAGGCCTCACCGGTAAATGTCAATGTAATGCCGTTCTGCGCCAGCATCTTCTTCACCTGCTCCAATTGCAACAGGACGATCTTCCTGATTTCCTGCTCGTTCAATGGCGTGAACATGATGATTTCGTCGACACGGTTCAGGAACTCGGGACGGATACTCTTTTTCAACAGTTCCATCACCTCGCCCTTTGTCTCTTCCATCACCTTTTGCTGATTGGCAGGGGTGATCCGTTCAAAGTTCTCGCGAATCAGGGACGACCCCATGTTGCTGGTCATAATGATGATCGTATTCTTGAAATTCACCACGCGCCCCTTGTTATCCGTCAACCGCCCGTCGTCCAACACCTGCAACAGGATATTGAATACGTCGGGGTGCGCTTTCTCTATCTCGTCAAACAAGACGACGGAATAGGGTTTCCGGCGGATCGCTTCGGTCAGCTGTCCCCCCTCGTCGTACCCGACATATCCCGGAGGCGCCCCAATCAGACGCGAGGCGCTGAACTTTTCCTGGTATTCGCTCATGTCGATACGCGTCATCATGTTTTCGTCATCAAACAGGTACTCGGCCAGCGCTTTGGCCAGTTCGGTCTTACCGACCCCCGTCGTCCCCAGGAAGATAAACGACCCGATCGGTCGCTTGGGATCCTGCATACCGGCGCGGCTACGTCGTACGGCGTCGGATATCGCCTCGATCGCTTCGTCCTGCCCGACCACGCGCCCATGCAGCTCGTCCTCCAGATGCAGCAGTTTGTCTTTTTCGCTTTGCATCATCCTGTTCACAGGGATACCTGTCCAGCGGGAGACCACATCGGCAATATCTTCCGTATCCACCTCCTCTTTGATCATGGCGGAAGAGCCTTGCATCTCGTGCAGGGTGGACTGTATACGTATATTTTCCTCCTCTTTCCCCTTGATTTTCCCGTAACGGATCTCAGCTACCTTACCGTAGTCGCCCTCGCGCTCCGCCCGGTCAGCCTCGAATTTCAGGTTTTCGATATCGATCTTGTTCTGCTGAATCCTGTTGACAAGTTCTTTTTCGCTCTCCCATTGCGCTTTCTGCTTCTTTTCTTCCTCCTTCAGGTCGGCAATTTCTTTCGTGAGGTAGTCTAATTTTGCTTTGTCATCTTCGCGTTTGATGGCTTCACGTTCAATCTCGAGCTGTTTGATCCGGCGACTGATCTCATCCAGCGATTCGGGGACGGAGTCGACCTGTATCCTGAGGCGGGCTGCCGCTTCGTCCATCAGGTCGATCGCCTTATCGGGAAGGAAACGGTCGGTGATATAACGCGCCGATAATTTCACGGCCGCGAGAATCGCATCGTCCTTGATCCGTACTTTGTGATGGTTCTCATATTTTTCCTTCAACCCGCGAAGAATGGAAACGGTATCCGCTTCGTCCGGCTCTTCCACCATCACAATCTGGAAACGGCGTTCCAACGCTTTATCCTTTTCAAAGTATTTCTGGTACTCATCCAGCGTCGTCGCCCCGATGGAGCGCAGTTCGCCACGCGCCAACGCCGGTTTCAGTATATTCGCCGCATCCATGGCGCCGTCGCTCTTCCCCGCACCGACCAGCGTATGGATCTCGTCGATAAAGAGAATCGTCTCGCCTTCCGATTTGACGACCTCATTCACGACCGACTTCAACCGCTCTTCAAATTCGCCCTTGTACTTGGCGCCGGCAATTAATGCGCCCATATCCAGGGAGAATATCTGCTTTGATTTCAGGTTTTCGGGGACGTCTCCACGGACAATACGATGGGCAAGCCCTTCTGCAATCGCTGTTTTACCAACGCCCGGTTCGCCAATCAGGACAGGATTGTTTTTCGTCCGGCGGCTCAGTATCTGCAACACCCGCCGGATTTCGTCGTCACGTCCGATCACCGGGTCAAGTTTCCCGTTACGCGCACGCTCATTCAGGTTGACGGCATATTTGTTCAACGCATCGTAGGTCTCTTCCACCGACTGGGACGTTACCTTATTTCCCTTTCGCAGTTCGTCTATCGCCAGGCGCAGCCCTTTTTCATCCACCCCGGCATCCTTCAATAGCTGGGAGGCCATCCCCTTTTCCGTCAGTAAAGCCAGCACGATATGCTCCAGCGAGACATACCGGTCGCCCATTTTCCCGGAATAGTCGACCGCTTTCTGCAATACGGCATTCGACTCGTTCGAAAGATAAGGCTCGCCGCCGGATACTTTCGGATAAGCTTCCAGCTGACTGTCTACTATCCGGTTGAGGTTCTGAACGGATACACCCAGTTTCTGAAAGAGGAAATTTGTTATGCTTTCACCTGTCATCATGACAGCTTTTAGTAAGTGCATAGATTCGATCACCTGTTGGTTTCGTTCCGTAACCAATTGAACGGCTTGTTGTACCGCCTCTTGTGATTTGATGGTAAAGTTATTTAAATTCATATCTTATATCTCCTTTTCTTTGGTAAATTCAACCTTGTTTTACCTTCAAATCTGCAAAGAAAATGCCAAAAGGTTTATACGCCATTTTGTCAGCAATACGGAAAGAAACGCATCTTCAGCCACATAAAGAAAGCAATAAACAGTAAGGCGGGTAACATGTTAAGGATTTCGATCTTCTTTATTTGTAACAAATTAATACTCAATCCGATTAGGATAATGCCGCCCACAACCGTTATTTCGGACACAATCTCGCCGGGAATATCTCTTCCGACGACCGATACAAACAGCGTAATCCCACCTTGAAACAGCAGCAGGAGAATGGCCGAGAAAAGGATGCCGATACCCAGTCCCGATGCCAGCATGATCGCTGAAAAGAAATCCATGACCGATTTGGTGAGCAGCAGGTCGGACGTTTTCCCAAACCCCTCTTCTATCGCGCCTACAATGCTCATCGAACCCATGCAGAAAAGCAAAAAACCGGTGATTAACCCTTCGGTGAAACGGTCGTTGTTCGATCGCGTTTTGGCTTTAATATAGTCGCCGAGCTGCCCGGCTTTCTCGTCAAGCCGCATCACCAAACCGGCAAATCCCCCCAAGACGAGGCTCAGTACGACAAGCAGCGGCGATGATATCTCCAGCGACATTTTTACGCCCAACAGCATCGTGAACAGTCCGACGGCCTGAAAATAAATCATCTGGTATTTGTCCGGCAAATTTTTCTTAAATGCCAACCCAATCCCGCTCCCGGCAATGACGGCTGCCGTATTCACCAAAGTACCAAGCATAGTTGATCGTTTTTTTTAGGATGCAATATTAAGAAAAAATGTACGATTATCTTTCTTATAAAGGATGTTCTTTGTATTTTTGCGCTATTTTTGTGGCATAACCCTATATTCTGATTAGCAAACTTGAAATATACGATATTAAATTTTTAAATTTTATGAGTAAAGATAACCCTGTAAAGGTAAAATTCTACAATGGAGAAAATATTCCATTGGAATTGCACAAAGTTCGTGTAGTACAAAAACTGAACTTAGTTCCTATCGAACGCCGTCTGGCAGCCTTGTATGAAGGCGGATTCAACACATTCAGACTGACTACCCAAGATGTTTTTCTCGATATGCTAACCGATAGCGGTACCAATGCGATGAGCGACATGCAGGTCTCCGCCATGATGCATGCCGACGACGCCTATGCCGGTTCGCAAAGCTTCTTCCGTTTGAAGAAGGCGGTGGAAGATGTGTTGAAGAAAGAGTATCTCCTGCCCGTTCACCAGGGGCGTGCTGCAGAAAACATCCTGGCATGCGCCTATATCAAGAAAAAAGGCGATCTGATCCCGATGAATTATCACTTTACCACCGCCTTGGCCCATATTACCCAATATGGAGGCCGTATTGTCGAATTATTGTACGACGAAGCCTATAACATCGACTCGGTACACCCTTTCAAAGGGAATCTGAACGTCGAAAAGCTGGAACAGGTGATCAAGGAAACAGGTGTGGAAAACATCCCCTTTATCCGCATGGAAGCCTCGACCAACCTGATTGGCGGGCAGCCGTTTTCTATTCAGAACATGCGCGAAGTCCGCAAAGTCGCCGACAAATATGGCTTGCGCATTGTATTGGACGCCAGTTTGCTGGGAGAAAACGCCTATTTGATCCTGCAACGCGAACCCGAATTTTCCGGCTCTTCAATGGCAGAGGTCATCTCCATCATGACCGGCCTGAGCGACATCGTTTATTTCTCTGCACGCAAGCTAAGCTCTTCGCGCGGAGGCGGTATCTGTACAAACGAACAGGGTATATACCGCGAATTGGAAGCGTTAGTCCCCCTGTTCGAAGGCTTCCTGACGTATGGCGGTATTTCGGTACGGGAAATAGAGGCGATGGCTGTCGGTCTGTACGAAACGCTCGATGAAACGATGATCAGCCAAAGCCCCCAGTTTATCGCCTACTTAGTCAATAGCCTCGTAGCGAAAGGCGTTCCGATGGTGACACCTCCGGGTGTGCTTGGGGCGCATGTCGATGCGATGAGGGTCTGTTCCCATATCCCGCAAACGCAATATCCGGCGGGCGCTTTGGCGGCGGCCTTTTTCCTGATCTCCGGCGTTCGCGGCATGGAACGCGGATCCATATCGAATCAGCGCGACGAAGAGGGAAATGAGACATATGCCGACATGGAACTGTTGCGTTTAGCCGTCCCGCGCCGTGTATTCACGCTTTCACAGATTAAATATGTAGAGGATCGAATGGTCTGGCTGAACGAAAACCGTGACCTGATCGGCGGATTAAAGTTCGTCTATGAACCGCCTGTACTGCGCTTTTTCATGGGAGGCCTGGAACCTGTATCCGATTGGCCTGAACGGCTGATTGCCAAATTCAAGGAAGACTTCGGGGACAGCTTGTAACCCCTTCGTCGTCCGGTCGAACAAAAGGGTAAAGAGGCGCTGCCACCAGCGCCTCTTTACCCTTTTTGCTGTTAAACATCGTTAAGTCGCCTCGTTTTTATGCTGAAAAAATATGTTGTACAATATAAAACCGCCTATATTTGCGCCGTGTTTTTCATGGTATTAGATTTAAGGTTAGCAATGAAAATAGGTTGTCGTGAGACAACCTTTTCTTTTTTCGGACTGCCTATCTATGTTAACGTGAGTTCGATATAAGCAAGAGCCGTCCGGCACGGACCTGTCATTTCTCCTCCCAGCATTTTTTTTTCGAGAAATCGCTTTCACTTTTCTCGTAAATAAGGGAAATGACAACGCGCGTCATTGCGAAGGCGAAGCCTGGCGCCATCCAGAGTTACCCACAGACACACCTCTGGAATCGAGTAGACTGCCCTGCCGACGGGTCGGCAGGGAGAGCCTCTCACACCACTGTACGTACGGGTCTCGTATACAGCGGTTCGTTAAGATAGGGGGTAATCGATTTG
>JAISQD010000182.1 GCA_031274415.1 Tannerellaceae bacterium
CCCATCAATTTGCCCTATTTATCAAGTACCGGATTTTGCCAATAGTATTTTTGAACAGAGGACATAAAACAGTCTTATTGAATTAGGTACTGCTGGGAAACGATCAATCACAAGTCGTCCGACGGGTAAAAATACCGAAAAGAGGAGACTGCAAGCAAAAGGCGGATATCCTCTGGATACTGGCGAATTGTTACAGCAAGCCATCGTCATTCGTGACCCTACGACACTGCTTTCAGATTCCATCTCACAATGAACAGCCTCGCCCCGACACACTAATAGTTGTCTACTATCTGCCCATAGTGAACCTGCACAACCAAGTCAATCAACATGCACGGCACAAAAAAAGGAACTAGCACATAGCCTCTCTTATTGCGCATATCCACCCTCGCCGATTCCACACAAACGATTCAAAATTTGATCCTAATGCTAGCCTTAACAATTCACCCTATTTCGGAACAAAGACAAGCATTATTTTTTAATGTTATTGACCAAATAGACTTCCCAGCTTTTCATCCAATTCCTGAGTTTCCCCCGTATAACGACCCACAATTTTACCGTCGGCATCAATCAACACCTTTGTCGGGAAAATTTGTATAGCATACAGTTTCACAACGTCACAATCGTCTATTCCCTCGTTATTCAGTATTTGCGTCCACGTAAGATGATCATCCGAAGTAATCCGTATCCATTCATCACGGACTTGCTCCGGTGTTCCAAATTCCATTGCGACATTGATAAATTCAATGCCCAAAGGAGTGTACTTATTGTATAATTCTACCAGATGAGGGTGCAACTTCCGGCAAGGCAAGCACCATGTCCCCCAGAAAGCAATCAAGACATATTTACCCCGATAGGAGGACAATCGGATGGTATCCCCGTTTTGATCCGTTTTGGAAAAGTCCGGTGCCAACTGATTAGGTAACAAGGCTTTTGCTTCGCTGATCCGGGCTGCCGTCTTTATCCCCAATGCCGTACCTCGTACCTCATCGCTCAAATTCAAGAATTGCTCTTCAAATGCTTCCACCGGATAATGAAGGAACAAGTCTTCAAGTAAAAACAGTGAGACATAAATAGCTGGGTTTTCCGAAATAAAAGACTTTTTAGCCATATCGGAGGTATTTCTAATATCTGCCAGTTTCTCTGTATACCGCTGGTTTGCATCCCCGTCATCTTTTGCTCCGGAAGCGTTAAAAGCCACTCTCAAAGCAAAGTCTTCAAAAGCCAAAGGACCTGCTATTTTCCATAGCCGCATATAAGCAGTATTTAACTCTCCTCCCGTAATAGCAGCCACAGGCCATTTCTCCTGATCAAAAGAGATTGTCACATCTCCTTCTTCCGCGAAAAACAACAACGACGGAGGGGGAGTCACGCCATCATCAAAACGGATACGCTGCGCCTCATCCTGATTGATCAGGTATAACGGAGTATATCCGGGAACTGCAACATGTATTTTCCCCTCCCCATCCTTTAGCGAAATGGTTTTACGCTGATAGCTGTTCGAACTGTCAAACCATACCAGTGCAATGGAATCTACGGGATAATTCGCCGCTGAAACATGGATTGTCAATCCGACCTCTTGCGCTACGGTAACAACAGCGAACAGGAGAAAGAAGAAAAGACTGCTTATTTTTTTCATATGAACACAGTTTAAATTCAGTTATATACTAAGAGATCACGGATGCTGCACCCAGTCTGCATGATATTGCATAATATATTCCGGGATACGAACTGTCAGGCGATCTTTTGTTAACGTATAGGTTTGCCCATCGAATATCCTGTTTTTTTCGATCATCTTTCCTCCCACAGGGTCATCCCACAGGCGACGCATGTCGTACCAGCGATGTCCCGTAGCCAGAAATTCCCGCATCCGCTCTTCGAGTACCCAGGTCAATACCTGCGTGTCATCATTTGACGACAAATCCGAATATACGTCTGCCGAAACCCTGTTTTTTCTTAATTCGTTCAGGTATACTAACGCATTGTCGACATCATTCTTTCGCGCATAACATTCGGCAGCCATCAGATAGATATCCGGCAGGGAAACACCTGCATTGGAATAGTATTCACATTTCACAAAACGTTCAGGCTCCGCCGGATCCCATGGTTCGCCAAACATATTCTTATCCGGCAACATATACTTCTTCCGCAAATCCCCTTCGGATGAGAAAAGTTTCATGACATGATCCGATGCAAAGACGGCATTCATCCCTCCATAGACGTACCCCAAGGTCGGATCCATAATATAAAGAGTAGAGGTAAAGACTGATTCGGGATTTGGTTCAAAAACGGAAGACGGAAAATCAGCATTCCAATCCATTCCCATCCACGGCTGGCTATCATCCATCAACGCCAGGGTATTATAATCAAGAAGGGAATATTGGAAATCAAATGGCGCAGGCTTTGTTGTAAGAATATCCAGCAGGGAAAGGATATTATCCAATGCCTCGTCATATTGCCCCATAAGGAACAGCGTCCTGGCTTTCATTCCGTAGCCACCTATACGGCAAGCCAGAAAACGGGAGGCACCAGAAGGATAATCGGGCAAATACCTGATTGCCGAATCCAAATCATTCAGTATAAAAGCGTATACCTCACGCACCGGCGTACGGGAACGGTTTGTTTCGGTTACGTTGTTTTCAAGAATAACAGGTATGCCCGAATCCGAATCAGTCGCCTGTGTATACGGTTTGGCATACAGGTTAACCAAATGGAAATAAATCAGGGCACGATACAGTCGCGCCTCGCTTTCTATATCGATCAGATTACCCATTGCTTCGCCGGAAATATACCTCACCTCGTTGATTATCTTGTTAAACGTATAAATAAATTTATATTGCTGCGACCATCCTTCCGGTATGATGGAAAGATCAAAAACCTCATCTTTCCACAGGTACGACCTGCGGTAGGTTTCATCTTCCGCCTGCTCTCTATAAAAAGCACTGCTCCAATAGACATCGTCCCCCATTACTCCAATCCTGGCCTCAGCACTCCAGTGAAGCCCCAATGGATAAAGCATCTTCCTGTAATCTGCTGCCGACGAAGGAATGGCGACGTTGGTAGTGGGCGGTATGTCCAAAAAGTCATCACATCCGGTAATGGCGAATGTCATGCATAAAATAGCAGCCATAGCTGTTTGATTATAATAATGTTTCATCATGTATCTTTTTTACTGTTAGAAATCAATGTTAAGTTTAAGCATATATTCCGGACCGTATTTCAACGTTCGTTGATACCCTACCATCGAAGAGACATAGCGCGGATCGATCCCCTCACCGTTAAATGCCCAGCAAAACGGGTTGGAAACCTGAGCGTATACGACACAGCCTTTTACACCGAATTGCTTTACAAATACCTGTGGCAACGCATAACCAAGCGTAATATCATTGACATAAATATACGATCCGTCTAAAATATTTATATCCGCCGCGCTGTAATAATCCCGCCCCTTGCGTGTTTCCCCTTCCGGCAACCAGCGGGGCACATTGGTCTGGTTTCCGGGGTACTGCCATGCATACCTCAGATCATTGTGCAAAGGGTTTACCCATATCGAACGTGAATCAAGGCTCTGATTATACAATACCCTGCTGTCAATATTGACTCCGGGCACATCATTCCTTATCTTGTTTCCTAAATTGTAGATAAGTTGTATGCCCAGACGGAAATTTTTATAATCAAATGTATTGGAGAAACTACCGGTAATGGGCGGCTGCGCCGTTCCCGAATGGACTATAGCGTCAAGATCGGTCACCATTTCGTCTGTTGGCTCTCCGTTTTCGTCGTATACCATCGGCTCTCCCTTGTCATTCAAGCCCGCCCAGCGGTAAGAGAAAAGGCTATATGCTGCATAACCCTGTATAAAAACCGACTCAAAAGACTTGACATAATCCGTGACTTGCGGTTCAACATAGATATCCGTGATTTTATTTTTATTATACGAGAAGATGAGATTGGTTGTCCACTGAAAATCCCGATTTCGTATATTTACAGAGTTTAACTCAATTTCTATACCTGTATTCCTGATTCTACCGATATTGGTCGATATGGAGGAAAAGCCGTTTGTAGGATCTATCGTTTGCAGACCAATCAAATCATTCGTATTCTTCAAATAATAATCAAGCGAGCCCGAAAGAGCACCCTTTAAGAGGGAAAAGTCCACACCTGCATTTGTAATGGTTGTTTTCTCCCATTTCAGGCTTTTTAAAGACGGGGAAACGATGTCGACGATATTATTGGATTGTGCAAAATAAAAATTATTGCTTGTCCCGTAGGAAATAATGTCAAACGGACCGCCGACATGAGAGTTGGGAGTATTGCCGGCAATACCCTGGCTTGCACGCAAGGTCAAATAAGCAAACCCGGATTCTTTGAAAAATGCTTCACGATGCATATTCCACAGGAGACCGGTCGACCATATCGGTTTGTTCCTGATTTCCGTACCGAATAAATTTGCCTGATCCATACGCACACTGGCATTGACACCGTAGCGTCCGTCATAATCATACGCCACATTAGCGTACAAAGAGAAGAAACGGTAATCACTGCCTAAAACGCCCGTCCCAAAACCTCTCGTGAAGTACTGCGTGGAAGACTGGCTGGTCGGGCGCACAATACTGCCTCCTGTGGATCCTTCCTGCAAGGCAACCTGATCAAGGAGAGTGTATTGCTTGTTGGTCTCATTATATCCATACACGATGCGGTTATCTGTCTCCGTCGTGTTTTTGCGCACTTCCGTCCCGGCAAGCAGGCTGAGCATATGCTTTTCCTGCAAAGCACGGTTAAACACTATCTGGTTGCGCGCTATCCACTCCATAGAACTTGACCATGTTTTATCTAAAATACTTCCCATCGGGATACGCGACTGCGAATCTGTAATTGTCGATGTCTGTTCCGCCCGCAGATTTAATACGGTATACGAATTGGGCTTGTCAATCTGCTCTAATAAACCGCTTCCGCGTTGATACCGAAAATTGGATTCAAAATCCAGCCCTTCGAGCAGCTTCAGTGTCAACCCTGCCTGCAGACGGGTATTCACAGCATTGCTGATATGCTCCTGCTTGTCCAGCTCGTTCAACAGGCGGTAATCATATGACACCATATTCCGCTTGTCCAATTCATTGCGCGTCCATGCAACCGCTTCATCGCTGTAAAACATATGCAGCTGCGACAGGGGATTTCCATTTTCATCCTCCAGCAGTTCATAAGGAACCATGCCAACGACATTGGGTGTCAGATTGGATGCTGTGTTCAGAAAGGAGACATTAGCTCCCAATGTCAGCTTCAACCGGGGAGTGAGAGTAAAATCGTTCTTCGTATCAACAATAATCCGGTCTTCGTTGATCCCTTTTTGCTGAGGCTTGGTATTTCGATAATTGACCGAGACAAAATAGGCGACATTGTCGTTGCCTCCTCTGAGGTTTAGATTGTGTTGTTGCACCGTTTTCGGGCGGTAGAGGTTGTCGATGAGCTGTTGCCGATTATCCGAGTTCCTCAGTTTGTTAAGTTCCTGCTCCGCCTGATCTGCCGTATAAGCTCCCGTCTGCTTTTTATACAATATCCGCTCAATCGGAGAGATAACACCATAGTTGGCTATCACATTGGCATAATTATAGGCAGGATCATATACGCCGACTGCAAAGTCCACGTAATCTCGAGCATTCATATAATCGAGGTAGTCGAAATCGGGCGTCCCCTGCAATTGCACGGAACCCGTATAAGATATCTTCATCTTCTCCTTCAAATGTCCCCGCTTGGTGGTGATGATAACAACACCATTTGCCGCTTTGGCACCCCAGATAGACGCTGCGGTTGCATCTTTAAGGACATTGACATGGGCTATCTCTTCCGGGTTAACGGTCGATTCAAGGACATTACGCTCAACAGGCATACCGTCTACAACAAACAAGGGTCCGCGCGTGCTGTTAATAGAAGTCATACCCCGTAGCAAATAGGCATCTTCTCCTGTCTTGTTCACAACAAACCCGGCGACTAAACCATTCAGGCGATCCAATATGCCCGGATTTGTTTTTAAGCTCAGCACCTCGCCTTCTACCCGGACAAATGAACCGGCACTGCGATCCTTGGACAAAGTATAGTATCCGGTTACAACTATTTCCCTTGCCGCAATTTCATCTTCTTTCATCACGATATGCAATGGCACACTTACGTCCCGCACGACCGTTTCGATCGAGGCCATGCCAACAAAAGAGAAAAGAAGACTGATATCGGTTCTTTCCGGAAAAGTAAGC
>JAISQD010000001.1 GCA_031274415.1 Tannerellaceae bacterium
CGTCTTTATCTGAAATTTCAAATTTCAACAGCGCTGAAATACTTAATAGTATTGAACTATCTATCAACTTTTGCTTCGGCAAGAGTATTTAAACAAATTTTAAACCGATTGTTGAGAACTGTAATGTAAAAAAATAAAAAGTAAATCGGCTTAAGCCAAACAACCGTTTCTCAACATATAACTTTTTAATTGAAGAATATGAATATCTGTATTGAAAAATTGAAGAAAAAGGGAATAATAGTTTTATATCTCTTATTATCTGTGTTTTTCCTTACTATCGACTTGAATGCGCAAAATGCGCAAAACCTTGAGATCAAAGGAAAAGTAAGCGATTCGGACGGGAACCTCCTGTCCGGCGCAGTTGTACTTATAAAAGGAACCAACCATGGTACGGCAACAAACAACAACGGCGAGTATGTGCTGAACAACGTGCCTGTGGGAAGTATTCTGGAATTTAAATTTGTGGGTTTTGTTACACAGGAAATTACCGTGGGCAGCAAAACCGTTATTGATGTCATATTGACCGACAATGCGCAGGAAATAGAAGAAGTCGTAGTGGTGGGATACGGCACGCAGAAGAAAATGAACCTGACCGGCTCCATTTCGACAATTAAGGCGGAAGCCATTCAGGACATTCCGGCGTCCAACCTGTCGAACGCCTTAGCGGGACGGTTTGCGGGAGTGTTTGTTTCGCAGGGCGACGGAGGACGCCCCGGGAACAGTTCCTCCATCTCCATCCGTGCAAGAGGCTCGTGGAACAACACCGACCCGCTGTATGTCATCGACGGCGTGATTCGTGACAAGTTCGCCTTTGACGGACTTGACGCCAACGATATAGAAAGCTTTTCCGTGCTGAAAGACGGCGCTTCCGCCGCTATCTACGGCGTGAAAGCAGCCAATGGCGTGGTGCTGGTCAATACCAAAAAGGGAAAAGAGGGAAGAGCGGTGATTACCTACAGCGGAAGCGCCGGGGTGTCGGATGCGACAAGGATTCCCGAAACGCAAAACGCCTACGAACAGGCAAGATTTATCAATGATGTACTGACAGCGGGAGGAGTTAGCCCGTCGGACAGTCGATTCTATGCAGCCGATGAACTTGATTATTACAAGACCCATACCTACGACTGGATGGAGGAAACCTGGCAAAATCCCATTGTTACGCGCCATTCGCTCAATGCCACGGGAGGAAACGAACGAGTGCGATACTTCATGGGAGGCACCTATTATTATGAAACGGGGATATTCAAAAATACCAATTTCGACCGTTACAACCTGCGTGGAAACATCGAAGCCAATATCACCAAAAACCTGATTGCTTCGCTGAATCTCAACATGGACATGCGTCATGACCGGAAACCCTACTGGGCAAACGACCAGGGAAGCGATTCCCTGTACGATTTGTACGGACTCGCGCTGCTCTATGCCAGCAGCATGTATCCGGCATATATCAACGGCATGCCGGTTGGTAACAACATGTCGGGGCACGTGCCCGAACTGGTGGAAAAAATGGGATACTATCACAAACGATATTCGAACTACGAAGCCACATTCTCACTTCAGTACAATGTCCCCTTTATACCCGGACTGAGCCTGAAAGCGCTGTATAACAATTACAGCCGACACTCCTTCCAGAAAGAATTTTATCGTCCATATCAATTGTATGAATTTAAAATGACCGGAAGCCATAACCACATCATCACCGATGAGCCTACGGGCAACATGATGACAATTGATTACGGGAATAAACTGAAGGAGAACTACGACACGGGCAGGAATTACCAGTTTAACGGGATTATCGACTACAACGGGCGTTTCGGGAAGCATGACATCAGCGCCAAGTTTATTTACGAACAAGCCGAAGGATTCGGAGATAATTTCAATGCAAGCACACAAAGATTCATCTCAAACGCCATTGATCAGCTCTTTGCCGGAAGCATAGAACCTACGTACTTCGGCGTTGGCGGCAGCGGCTCCGAAACGGGACGAATGTCGTATGCAGGCTGGGCGCATTACGGATACGCCGACAAGTATATGCTCGAACTCTCCATACGTTATGACGGTTCCGTTATTTTCGCCCCCGAACGTCGCTGGGGACTTTTCCCCTCGGCATCGGCTGCGTGGCGCGTGTCGGAAGAATCCTTTTTTAAGGAAAACATCAAATTCATCAGCAGTTTGAAACTCCGGGGCGGCGTGGCTTTACTGGGAAACGACGCCATTGGCGGCTGGCAGTGGATGAACCGCTATCAATTCGACAACGGGGCGTTGTACGGCATTAAATCGCAGGGCATTTCACCCAATGTGGTACCCAATACAGAAGTAACCTGGGAAAAATCACTGTCCTACAGCGGCGGTCTGGATGCCGGATTTCTGCAAAACAAACTGACGCTCAGCCTTGAATTATTCTATAAACACACCTACGACATTCTTGGAACCCGCACCAATATCCTGCCTTCAACTTTCGGAGCCTCAATGCCTGCCGAAAACTACGGGGTGGTCGATTCACGCGGAGTCGAACTGGAACTGGGATATACCGACAAGATAGGAAAAGACTTCACATATACCGTTTCAGGAAATTTCGGCTATGCTACCAACAAAGTGATCCTGAAAGACGAAGCGGAGAACCTGCCGGATTATATGTCGGAAATAGGTTATAATACCGGTCGGTCGAGAGGGTTTGTTTACACAGGGATACTCCGGACGCAGGCAGACCTCGACGCCCTGCCCGAAGGATATACCATCAGAGGCGCCGCACCTCTACTGGGCATGTTGAACTATAAGGATGTGCGCGGCGTCAATTCCGACGAACCTGACGGGAAAATTACCGACGAAGATCAGGAATGGATACTGGGACGTACTGCTCCACCGATTACATACGGATTTTCCGTAGGAGGAAGCTGGAAAGGTATAGCATTGAATCTCTTCTTCCAGGGGGTCGCCGGATACGATATAATCATCGACGAACGTCAATACGACGCACGAGCGTCAAGGAAGAATTTCGCATTCTGGAACGACCATTATACTCCCGAAAATATAAACGCGGAATTTCCCCTTGAATACGTCTCATCTAACAAGACTGAGCCCGCTTCCAGTTTCTGGGTAAGAAACGGAGCATACCTGCGGCTGAGAAACGTTGACCTCTCCTATACCTTCCCCCGCCGGATACTGTCCAAAGCCGGCATAGGCGGACTGCGTATCTTCTTCTCCGGCACAAATCTGCTGCTGCTGGAAGATCATGTAAAATACTTTGACCCCGGTCTGGGGAATGAGTACCGCAACATCAAGCGTTATCCAATCATGAAAAGTTTATCATTGGGAATTAATCTTAGTTTTTAAAATCTTAAAACAGTAATAAAATGAAAAGCATAATAAAATATTTATTATCAATTTTGTTGGCGGCGTCTTTGAGTGTTTCCTGTTCGGATGTGCTGGATAAAAACGATCTGGGCGCCATCTCGGAAACGGACGTGTGGAACGACGCCCTGTATGCAAAAGCCTATCTCGACTATCTGGTCAATGCCAATCTGCCGGGCTGGAGCGCAAGTATATCAAGTGAATGTGATGAAGCAGGCGACGACCGGAACTCCGGACTCTTTATCTACGGCGAACTGAACGCCAACAACACACAAGATACCTGGCACTACGACCGCATACGCATGCTGAATGAATACATCGAAAAGATAGAAACAGGGTCTATCGACGCTGCCACACAGCAACTGTACAAGGCGCAGGTACTGGTGCTTCGCGCATGGCGCTATTTTGATATGGTCAGTCTCTACGGCGGCATCCCGATGGTTATGAAAGTGCAGAATCTGTCGGACGACCTGTTGGTTCCACGCAACAAAACGTCGGAGTGTATCAGTTTAATCGTAAAGGATCTGGATGACGCCATAGCAGTCGAAAACTTCCCCTATTCGTGGT
>JAISQD010000017.1 GCA_031274415.1 Tannerellaceae bacterium
TTGCAGGTATCGGTCAGCAGTACCAATACCTTTGAAGCCGGCTGGCTGGCCATGCCCACTTCGCAGACGTCGTACAGTACGGGGATCAACGGGAAATACAACCCGGATGTGGTCGACCGCTGGGGCGATAAGCTGGACATCGGGCGCGAAGCGTTGCAATACGACCCCTATACCTATACGTGGAGTATGCAACCGCTGGTTTCCAAAGGGAAGAACAACCTGCAGAACTTCATGGTAACGCCCTGGATGACGAACGACAACGTCAATGTAGCCTATAAAAGCGACAACGCCACGTTCCGTAATTCGCTGACCTACGTCCATCGCCAGGCCAACTGGCCGAACAACAAAGACGACCGCTATACCTACAGCATTGCGGGCGATATCAAGGTCGGCAAGTTTACGCTCGATGCTTCCGGTTCGTTCGGGCGCTACGCCACGCCGCAGGAGTTCGGGATCAGCGGCTGGAATATCGGCTATTTCCAATTGCTGAACAACCGCTACGGGGCTGAGTTCGATATCCGCGACTACCGCCAGCAATGGGTTGAAGGAGAGGAGCTGATCACACAAAACTGGTGGAATTCCTACAGCAACAACCCCTATTATATCGCCTACGATATGACCAGCGATTACGAAGAGATGCGCTACAATGCACAGGCAAACGCATCCTACGCCATCACCCCCTGGCTCAAAGCCAGCGTCAGGGCGGGCGCCGACGCACACAGCGCCGAAAAGGAGACCACCGTGCCATGGGGCGATACGCGAACGGAGAGCTTCTATGAAGTAGGGCGCGGGCGCGGCTGGAGCCTCAACGCACAGGCCTTGCTTGAGGTCGACAAGACGTTCGGGGCGTTCCGCATCGAGGGATTTGCCGGTACCTCCATGTTCTATTACAGCAACGACGGACTGTATGCGGCCACCCAGGGCGGACTGAGCGTCCCCGGATTTTATTCCCTCAGAGCGTCCAACGATCCGGTACGTATTGGAAACAATTCGATGGCTTACTGGTATGAAGAGATCGGACGGGAATTTGGACAAAGCAGCCGCGAAGACCAGAGTTTGTTCGGGAAGGTGGGGCTTTCGTGGAAAAACGCCATATTCCTGGATATCACCGGCCGTAACGACTGGGTATCTACGCTTTCGGCCACCGAACGGTCGTTTTTCTACCCCTCGGTGTCCGGCAGTATTTCGCTGACCGAGTTCCTGCCCGAGATCAAGTGGCTGGACTTCTGGAAAGTCAGGGGGTCATGGACGCAAACGAAGCAGCCTGCCGACGTCTATGCGATCAACCAGACCTATTCGTTCAACAGCAATGTATGGGACAATACGCCCGGCGCCAGCTACCCGGGTACCATTCGTGCAGCCACCCTCCGCCCAAGCGCTACCAAGACATGGGAAATAGGGACAGCCGCCTGGTTCCTCGACAGCCGCCTGAAAGTGGACGTCGCCTATTACGAAAAGCTATTCTACGACATGCAGGTCAACGCGCCCATCTCGATCACCACAGGGTTTGAAAACGCAAAAATAAACAACAGCGAAGAGCGGGTGCGCAGCGGTGTGGAAGTGACCCTGACGGGCGATGTATTCAAGACAAAAGACTTCTCCTGGACTACGTCCGTGAATCTCGACCATTACGAATACCGCTACCGGAAGTTAGACCCCGTCTATTCCTCGAAAGACCCCTGGGTCAAGGAGGGCGGATACATCAATCAGCAAGTCTGGGGAAGAAAAGAGACGTATGATGGGGAGATCATCCACCAAAACGGTTTGCCACTCAGCCTGGGATACAATAAATCGCATGGGAAATCGGATTCCGACCTGAACTGGGGCTGGACGAATCACTTCCGCTACAAAAACTTCCTGTTCGGATTCCAGTTCGACGGCTCAGTCGGCGGACTGTTCTTTAACCGGATCAACAACTACATGTGGCAGGCCGGGGCGCATCCGCTCAGCGACAACCAATACCGCTACGACGAAGTGGTAAACGGCTTGACCAACTATGTAGGCCAGGGGCTGAAAATCGTATATGGCGCAGCCAAATACGACGCCTACGGAAACATCCTCGAAGATACCCGCGTTTTTGCCATCAACAATGTGCCCGTTTCATACCAGGCCTATGCCAGAGCCTATTATACGTATGAAGAAGATATCAAGCCGGCGGACTGGTTTAAGCTGAGGGAGGTCAATATCGGTTACGCGCTCCCCAAAGCCATCACCGACAAACTGCACACCTCCAAAGTGGAAATATCGCTCGTCGGGCAGAATCTCTATCTCTGGACAAAAGAAATCTGGGGCGCCGATCCGGAATGGAACAACGGAGGACTGTCGTTGCAGCCTCCCACGCCGCGCCAGATCGGGTTTAATGTGAAAGTTGATTTTTGAACATGGTTAATACAGAAGAGTTATGAAAAAGAAAAAAGTATTCACAGGGAAAAAGCCGGGCGGTATCTTCGGATCCTTTCTTGCCGGTTGCCTTTTAACTGCCTATATATGCGCGTCCTGCACAGGTGATTTCGATGAAATCAATACGAACCGGGATTCGCCGACATCCGCCACTTCGGCGACGCTGGCCGCCACCTTGCTGGGGAACATTATGCGGTACACTATTTCGGATAACCACAGCGTGACACGCTATTTTATGGAGGATTATTTCTTAGTCAAAATGGCCGTTTACAGTACGGAAATATCCGGCGTGCAGTATAACAAATTTGACAGCAATTATTTCATGGATAATTTCGCCGTCATGGGAGATTACGTGAGTATGGGCTTCGGCAGTTTGCGTAACGCCGAGAAAATGGTTGCGCTTTCCAGCGACAACACCTACGATACGTACAAGGGTTTCGCCCTCTTTATAAAAGCGTACCAGCTGTATTATATCACCTGTTTCTACGGCGATATCCCATACAGCGAAGCCATTCAGGGCGAAACGCTGACGCTGACGCCCAAGTACGATACACAGCGGGATGTGATGGCGCAGATCCTGGACGACCTCGATCTGGCGTATGAGCATTTCTCCAGGGCGACAGCGCCTTTGGCGGGCGATTTCGTGTTTGGCGGGAATCTGGAAAATTGGAAGAAAGTGGTCAGCGCGTTCGAACTGAACGTCCTCATCACCCTCTCGAAGAAAGAGTCTGAAGCCGGACTGCGTGTGAAAGAGCGTTTTGCGGAGATCGTCAGTTCGCGGCCGCTGTTCACCTCAAATGCCGACAACCTCGCCCTCACCTTTGCCGACGAGGGCGGGATGTATTATGCGATGAACGAAATAAGGGGACGGCATTACCTGAATATGTGGCTCTCCGACTTCTTCATTTCAATGTTGAAGCGCTACGACGACTACCGCCTGTTCAGCTTCGCCAAACCGGCCCAACCGCTTATTGACGAGGGTACGCCGGCCGATTCGTATGATGCCTATATCGGCATTGCCCACACCTTGCCTTTCAGCGAGATACAGATCCTGAGCAACCAATCCAGAGGCTGCAACATCAACGACCGGTATATCAATGTCCGGTCGGGAGAACCGCTCGCCAGGTTAGGCTATGCCCAGATGAACTTCGTCCTTGCCGAGGGCGCCCTGCGGGGCTGGATACCCGGAACGGCCGCCGACTACTACCGGCGCGGCATCGAGGCGTCGATGACCTTTACGATGCAGTATACGCCGAACCAGTACGCCAACGGCCGCCCGATTACGCCGGATTATATCCAGGCTTACCTGGCAAAACCGTCCGTCCAGCTGAACGGCTCGTTCGAAGCGGACCTGGAGAAGATCATCGAGCAGAAATACATCGCCTCTTTTATCCAGTATCAGCGGGATACCTACCTGGATTACCGCCGTACCGGTTATCCCGCCTTCGCCATTGATCCGTCTACGTCGCTCAATATCATGCCCGACCGTATGCAGGTACGCATCAAATACCCGGCGGGTGAGCTGTCGTACAACCAGGCAAACCTGACGGAGGCCGTCCAACGGCAATTCAATGGCGTCGACGACGAGAATCAGTTGATGTGGCTTTTGAAGTAACTTAATCTCTAAATGTTTAAAATTATGATAAAGAAATTTTTTATATTGTGTGTTCTTGCCGCTGTCGCGCTGCAAAGTTGCAGCGATGCGGCATTAACGGATTTCTCCGTTAATATGGAATCGATCATATTGCCGGTAGGCGAGAGCGCCCGGATAAAGGTGAAATTTACGCCGTCCGATGCCGCCGATGTGAAGCTGGTATGGTCGTCGAACAA
>JAISQD010000031.1 GCA_031274415.1 Tannerellaceae bacterium
GCGAAGCGGTTGCTTGCAGCGGTAAAAGATCGTCTATCGGCGTGCAATCTGAAATTGAATGAAGAAAAGACAAAGATAGTTTATTGCAAGGACAATAGGCGCCGGAAAGATTATGAACATATAAATTTCGACTTTCTCGGGTATGAATTCAGACCTCGCAAAGCAGTAGACAGGCAGAAGGTTGTTTTCCTTGGCTTCTTGCCGGCTATCAGCCGAAAGTCTATGAAAAAGCTAGGCGAAAAGATGCGCGAATGGAATCTAAACCGTCGTATCCGGACAAGCTTGTCCCTGATAGCCAAGCGCTTAAATCCCGTGATACGCGGATGGATAACGTATTATGGAAAGTTCTACCCAAGTCGATTGAAATCGTACCTGAAATGTTTGAACGAAAAGTTGGCGCGATGGGCAACCGCCAAATACAAACGTTTCCATGGTAAAATGTACCGTGGACTGTACTGGTTGGGGGAAATAAGTCGTCGCGAGCCAAATTTGTTCTACCATTGGCAATATGGGGTAATACCTCCACTGAATCCAAAACGTAGAAATCGAAAGGTTTGACAGGAAGAGCCGTATGAGGGGAGACTTTCACGTACGGTTCCGTGAGAGGCTTGGGCTGAAATGCCCTTGCCTACTCGACAGCAATGTCCGCCCGAACCGGATTGTTCGTGTTTGTTATATGGGGGATAGAAACTCATCGTCCATGATCTGCGGTCATCCGTTCAATCCGCGTTATCTGCGTGCAAAAACAACGCTCCGGCTAAATGGAACGGATGCATTTGAGCGGTCGAACCGACGTTTCAACGCCCTTTTTTATTTTGACGAATGTAATTCTTTTGTCATATCTGTTTTCAGTCCGTTCCGAAACCATAATTCCGTCCTTTTTCGATAGCCGGTATCCCGGTCTTCATCCATACAGGCATCGGATCGCCTTTCAGATAATGGTCAAAAAATTGTTGCAGGCGTATGCCAAGATCCTTGCAATTTTTCCGTTCTTTCAGGTTATGCGCTTCGTTGTTGTATTGGAGCATCCATACAGGTTTATTCAAACGGCGCAAAGCCATAAAATACTCGACGCCCTGATACCATGGCACTGCCCCGTCCTTGTCATTGTGCATGATAAGCAAAGGCGTTTGCACTTTATCCGCGAAGAAAAGGGGAGAGTTTTCCCTGTACAATTCGGGAGCTTCCCATATTGTAGCTCCTATACGCGACTGTGTTTGCTCGTATTGAAACTGGCGGCTCATACCGCTCTCCCACCGGATACCTCCGTATGCGCTAAACATATTCGATACCGGAGCGCCTGCGCCCGCCGCCTTGAACATCCCGGTACGGGTTATCAGATAAGCAGTCTGGTAACCGCCCCAGCTTTGGCCTTGTATAGCCATATTGTCTTTGTCCACCCATGCGTTTTCAGCCAGTTTTTCCGCGCCGGAAACAATTGCGTTATATGCGCTTTCGCCGGGATGCCCGGTTGTATATACTATATCCGGAGTGAATACGATATATCCCCTGCTGCAATAAAACGGAATATTGATTGTGGAACGGCTGGGCGCAGGCGGGAAATATCGATAGAGATTGTCGGTGTGCTGCTCGTAGAAATAAATTATTACAGGATATTTCTTCGCCGGATCGAAATTTTCCGGTTTATAAACGATTCCTTGCGTGGGTTTCCCGTCGAACATGGTCCATGACGTCAATTCCGCTGTTCCCCAGTTATATTCTTTCATCCGGGGATTTATATCCGACAGCTTAACCTCCGTTTTCCATAAGTTACCGGTTACATACAGATCCGGCGATGTATTGAAGTTGCTTTTGGTAAAACAGTAAATCTCTTTATCTTTTGCTTTCTCCGGAGTAGAATAGGTGTATTTACCCATCGCCAGAAGATCGGTTCTTGATTTGTTCAACTCGTAAAATCCCGCTTCCTTACTCGTGTCGTCGAATGCGGATAGCAACAGCTTTTCATTCGGCTTTATAAAGCGGCTTTCAGGATCTGTTTTAATATAACGGAATATGATCTTTTTGTCCCGTCCAACGCCATTTGTTATATTTTCCGGCTTTTTCACGCCGCTTGGATCAAGTTTCCATATATCGTATTTATCATAAACAAGGACGGCGTCGTCATTTTCCATCCATGCGGCGATTCCGTAGGGATAAGGCTGCATAGGCGTATCGGTTTTTTCGTCCCAGAAATTGACGCTCAACTTGTCTGTCAGGCAAACTTCCTTTCCCGTGGCGGCGGAACAGGCATAATACTTTCTGTCGTCAGGGGAATACCATAGCAAATAATTCCCTTGAGGAGAAAAATATGTCCGCCCTTTCAGCGCTGTTTTAATCTGTTTCCTTGTATTGTTTTCCAAATCAAAAAGCCATATTTCATTTGTCGATTCCGCCCAAATGTCCCATTGCATTTCACGCTGATATTTCAGATTGGACTTGCCCAAAGCATACCGTCCGTTATTTTCGTCGGAGATGCTTATGTCCGGGATCTCCTCTGATCCCAGTTGATAAAACCGGTTTGTACTTAAATCTATATATGAAAGGCAGGACTGTTTTTGTTTCTTTTCCAGTTGTACCAGTTGTTGAGGCTGAATCAGCGGTTCCTGCCAATGCCAAAGATCAAGTTGCGCCTTTTCAAAATCGGGTAGGGTTGTATCTTTCGGTAGTTTTACAGGGGCGATTCCCAATAACAGCCGTTTCCCGTCTTTACTGAAAACAGGCGGATAATCTTCGCTTACAGTCCAGTTATCAGGCATCCCCGGTTTGTTTTTGTCTGCGATAAGTTTTGCCGAGTCATGCGCCATATCGAAACAGTACAAACCGTAATCCTTGATTTCTTTTTTCAGGCTATCGGCTGTTGCCAGAAAAGCAAGCTTGCCGCCTGTTTCGGATAAAGCCGCGCTTTTGTAAATTGTTTTACCTGTGGAAACAGTTTTCTTTTCCTGATTATCCAGATTGATAAACAACACTGCCGGTTTATTTACCGTATCCTTGACATTCGGGTTCAATATTGTTGCGAAACTTTTACCGTTGCGGCTAAATGCATACTCGGCCGCATACCTGATTGTATCCTCTTTTTCCGAATAAAGGTTCCGAAGCACAAGCGAGTATGTTTTTACCTCCTTCTTGTCCTTTACTTTTATTGTATCATCCAAAGTATAGGCTACATAATCCGAATAATCCTTTCCCAGCCTGTAATTTTTTACATTGGGGATTTTGGATACGGTAAATTTGTCAAGAGATATGATTGCCAGTGAATCTTTCGGCAGTTTTTCATCTGCCGTTTTCTTTATCTTCGCCTGACGGGTAACGGCATACGGCGCTTTGATCTGTGCTATTACAAATTTTTGATCCGGCGCGATGGTATATGTATAACCGCGAGGAAGCACAAATTGTTTTTGAGTACCCGTATTCTTTATCAGAAGATGATCATCTCCTTCCTGTTCTTTTACCACGGCGGCGGCATATTTGCCGTCGTTTGTCATTTTGATATTGGAAAGGCTTTTCCATGTATCATAAACCGAATGATCCAATACTTTTTTCTGGGCCATGCCCGAAAGCGCGGATAATAACGCGATGCATGGAATGACGCATGCCTGAAATGTTCTTCCTGTCATAGCAATGTTTTTTTAGATTACAGGCGTATTCGGAGAGAAACCTGCTGTCAGGCTTCTTCTCCGTACTCCATTAAATATGCTTTGATGAAATCGTCCAGATCGCCATCCATCACGGCGTTCACATTCGACGTCTGGTAATTTGTCCGGTGGTCTTTCACCCTGCGATCGTCAAATACGTAGCTGCGAATCTGCGATCCCCATTCTATCTTTTTCTTGCCCGCCTCTATCTTCGATTGCTCGCGGCTGCGCCTTTCCAGTTCCATTTCGTACAACTGCGATTTCAATAAACGGATCGCATTGTCCTTGTTTCCAAACTGGGAACGGCTCTCTGTATTTTCGATTACAATCTCCCTGTCTTCTCCCGTCTCGGGGTCTTTGTACTTATAGTGCAGGCGAACCCCTGTTTCCACCTTGTTTACATTCTGTCCCCCTGCTCCGCTGGAACGGAAAGTATCCCATGTAATGTCGGACTGGTTGACCGCGATTTCAATTGTATCATCTACCAAAGGCACGACATAAACCGAAGCAAATGAAGTCATCCGCTTGCCCTGCGCATTATATGGAGATACGCGTACCAGACGGTGCACTCCGTTTTCAGATTTGAGATAACCGTAAGCATATTCGCCTTCGACCTGCAATGTAGCTGTTTTGATGCCGGCTTCATCGCCATCCTGCCAATGGGTAACGGTTGTTTTATAGCCTCCGGCGTCGCACCAGCGCTGATACATGCGGAAGAGCATGGACGCCCAGTCCTGACCTTCAGTGCCTCCGGCGCCGCTGTTTACCTTCAATACCGCGCCAAGTTTATCTTCTTCGCGGCGGAGCATGTTTTTCAGTTCCAGGCTTTCGATCAGCGTCACCGCATTGCCGTATGCGTCGTCCACTTCTTCTTCGGAAATCACGCCCTCTTTCTGGAAATCGAATGCCAATTGCAACTCTTCGGTTGCGCCTTTCACTCTTTCATATCCTTCTATCCAGCTTTTCAATCCCCTGACGACCTTCATTTGGGCTTCCGCCGTTTTGGCGTCGTCCCAGAAACCGGGCGCATGCGTCCTTAATTCTTCTTCTTCAAGTTGTATTCTTTTCGTATCGACGTCAAAGATGCCTCCTTAACGCTTCCTCGCGTTCCAGTACTTCTTTGAGTTGGTCTGACGTAATCATAAGTTACTTTTTAAGTTATTACTGATACCGGAATGCAAATGTATAAAAAAAGGAGTGATGTATTACCGGAAAACTGTAAATATATACGCATGAAAATATTCGTAGAAAATTTAAACAGTTTCCACGGCTGTTTTTGATTGAATGTTATTAAAAAGTAATACCTTTGCACCCTCAAATTATATATATGCAGAATATTAGAAATATTGCGATAATCGCGCACGTGGACCATGGCAAGACTACCCTTGTGGATAAGATGCTCCTTGCCGGGCAACTTTTCAGAGAGAATCAATCAACAGGAGAACTGATTCTTGACAATAACGATTTGGAGCGTGAACGGGGGATCACCATCCTGTCCAAAAACGTTTCCATCAACTATAAAGGAACAAAGATCAATATCATAGATACTCCCGGACACGCCGACTTTGGCGGCGAAGTAGAGCGTGTATTGAATATGGCCGACGGATGCCTGCTGTTGGTGGACGCCTTTGAAGGCCCTATGCCGCAAACCCGCTTCGTACTTCAAAAAGCGATCCGGATAGGCTTGAAGCCGATAGTCGTTATAAACAAAGTGGACAAGCCTAACTGCCGCCCTGACGAGGTGTACGAAATGGCTTTTGATCTTATGTTCAGTCTGGACGCTTCGGAAGAGCAATTGGATTTTCCGACCATATACGGTTCGGCAAAACAGGGTTGGATGTCGGAAGACTGGCGTAAACCCACAGAAGATATTACGCCGCTTCTTGATGCTATTGTAAAACATATTCCGGCTCCCGGTGTGTTGGAAGGTACTCCTCAAATGCTGATCACATCGCTTGATTACTCCAAATATGTCGGACGTATAGCCGTAGGCCGTGTTCACCGCGGCGAATTGAAGGAGAATATGGATGTTTCCCTTTGTAAGGGAAACGGTGTTATAATCAAGACTAAAATAAAAGAGATCAATACATTTGAAGGGCTTGGACGTACAAAAGTCTCGGGGGTTCAATGCGGAGATATATGCGCCCTTGTAGGAATCGAAGGGTTTGAGATCGGAGATTCGATAGCCGATTTGGCAAATCCGGAACCGTTACCGACCATAGATATTGACGAGCCTACAATGTCGATGCTTTTTACTATCAATGATTCTCCTTTTTTCGGGAAAGACGGTAAATATGTGACGTCGCGCCACATACATGATCGTTTGATGAGGGAACTCGACCGTAATCTGGCTCTGCGTGTAGAATCTACAGCAAACGCCGATAGCTGGGCCGTATTCGGACGCGGTATCCTCCACTTGTCTATCCTTATAGAAACAATGCGTCGCGAAGGATATGAATTGCAGGTAGGGCAGCCCAAGGTGATCATAAAAGATATAAACGGCGTTAAGCATGAGCCTGTGGAAGAATTGACAATTAACCTGCCGGAGGAATATTCAAGTAAAATCATCGATCTTGTAACGCGCCGTCGCGGCGAACTGACAATGATGGAAAGTAAAAAAGATCGTGTGTATCTTGAATTTACAATACCCTCGAGAGGTATAATAGGCTTGAATAACGCCGCTCTTACATTATCGGCCGGAGAAGCCGTCATAGCGCACCGGTTTCTTGAATTCCAGCCGTGGAAAGGAGATATGGAGAAGCGCGCGAATGGCTCCATCATTGCCGGCGAATCGGGTAATGCTTTTGCTTATGCCTTGGACAAACTTCAGGATCGCGGGCGTTTCTTTATTGAACCCCAGACAGATATTTATATGGGGGAAATTGTCGGAGAACATAACAAGGAAGGAGACTTGGTTGTAAACCTTACAAAGTCGAAAAAACTGACAAATGTTCGCGCTTCGGGTACGGATGACAAGGTACGGTTGACTCCTGCGATTATTTTTAGTCTGGAAGATGCTTTGGAGTATATCAAGGAAGATGAATATGTTGAGGTCACCCCTGACTCTATTCGCTTGCGGAAGATATATTTGGACGAAAACGATCGTAAGCGTATGGCTAAAACCGGTAATTGAGACAATCCCGGTTTCCTGCATATATAAAGATCCGTTTAACAGAAATTTCCAATTATTGATTTTGCTTGAAATCAGAAAACAGGCGAGGCGTTTTTATATGCTTTTACTCTGCTTGTTACCGGTCTTTTAGCTATTGAATATGAAATCATGAAACAGGAACTTTCAGAATATTTTTAATTTTTTAATTTTGTTTTCTTGCCGGAATATTGTAATTTGGGCGTAGTTGGTAATTATACCTTAAATGATTTCATGGATATTATAAACGAAGAATTAATTAACGCATTGAAGATAAACACTCCCGATAAAAGTAATACAGTGGATTTGTTGATGAGTATTATTCCCATGGGAAAGGAGGCCGCATACCGCCGGCTTCGGGGAGAGATACCTTTCACTTTGGATGAAGCCGTTAATATTTGCAGAAAGATGAATATTTCGCTGGACTTGTTGATTGGGACAATACATGATAACACTTACGCCTTTCATTTGAGCGCGGTTTTTACAGAACAGCCTATAGCCGAATATTGTCGCATGATGAAAGATATAACCGAGGGAATTGAATATATAAGAAAAGACCCGAAAAGTTTTTTGTATATGGCCTACAAAGCATTGCCTCAAGAGTTTCTGTTCAAGTATCAACTATTGGGAAAAGTATACCTCTATATATTGCTTTATCAGTTGTATCCGCAATCCGTATCGAAAGAATTTTCTAAAGTCGAGATTTCGGAAGAAGCGTATGCCTTGCAAAAGAAGGCGGCGGCGGCGGTTCATAGTGTGAATTCTGTTCTGATTTTTGACAAGCATATTTTTTCTGATTTTGTAGAAATTGTAAAATATTTCAATAATATAGAAATCATTGCAAATGAGGAAATTGTCCGGATAAAGAAAGACCTTCACATGATGCTGGACGATATGGAGAATTGTGCGGTTTCGGGGCTATCGCCGGGTGGCAGGAAACTTGATATCTATATATCCCATGTCTCGTTCGATTGTACCTATACCTATATGTCCGGCGCCAATTATGAGGCCAGTGCGATAGGTTTGTATTGCATCAATTATCTGTCTTGTAACAATCCTGTAATATGTGACAATCACAAGCGCTGGATAAAATCGTTGATGAGGTTCTCTACATTGATTTCCGTATCGGGAGAATTGCAGAGAAATGAATATTTTTATTATCAACGCAGTCTTGTAGATACGCTTTAAGATTTTCAGAGTGCAGGGGGATGATTAATGGCCCAAATCTTTTTCTCTGCCCGTCTCCGAAAAACAGGTGTGCCCGGGTGTATTTGACTGCGTCGAACCGGCGTTTGACTACGTCGATTTTGGCTCTGCCGATTTTCAATTCAATTCAATTCAAATTTCAGTCGGAATGATGCGTCGGTTTGAGCAGATGTTTCAGCTTCCTCATTTTCCTTAAACTCCTTAAATTCTTTAATTTCCTTAAATTGCCTTGAAGAGAAGATCAGCCAGGCTTGAATGACGTCACAGGCATAAAACACACTCTCTCTGTTCGATTTCAATCCCAAATTCCGCTAATTGAATATAAAAAGGCGGAAATCTGTAACAGCTTATCCAACCGGATTCAATATATTTGTTGGACAATATATACTTATTCAAATTCATTAACAAAATTCAAATTTATGAAAAAAGCGATTCAATCAATGGTTATTGTTGCCGCCGGATTGTTGTCCGGTTGCAGCAGTGAAGAGTCTGTCTCCAGGCCGGAGACAATCGGTCAGACAGGGACTTTGACTTTCAGTTTTCCCGCTCCGCGTCGAAGCGTGACTTATGCGATTACCGATGCCGATGCAACCACGGGTGAGGATGACGGTGTGGATGCAACCG
>JAISQD010000058.1 GCA_031274415.1 Tannerellaceae bacterium
TCTCACGAGAAATAGCCAAAATGATTGGTAGCAGGGCAGATTATGTTAAACGAGTATTAGTTGGATATGAAGTATATAAAATAATAGAAGACGAAAATTTCTATAAAATAAGAGATTTAAATGACACTACTTTTTATTTTAATTACATTGTTGATAGTTTGAATAAAACAAATATTAGAACTTTTATAGGAGTTGATTTTGATGCGGAGCACCCTTTGGAAAATCTATCACAAGAAAACCTGAAAAAATGGACACATTGGCTATTCGAGAAAAACGACCAAAATAGGACACGCTTAATCGGTAACAGTTCTGACTTGAATGATTTAAATGCTATTTTAGGTAATTCGGTCTCGTTAATGGCTTTTGATGTTAAAGGTTATTCTTTGGAACGTGCTAAAGAACTTACAGGAGAACTTGATAATGTGTTTATGAATTGCGTTATCAATGCTTTAATTAATCTTGAAAAAGCAGATAGTATGGTTATTAAGGTCAAAAAGTTTTATATTGATTTAGATGATGATTTGCGTAAAATCAAGTTGCTGACAGATAAAATAAGATCCACAGTAAAAGCCACTAAAGAAAATGAATAAAATAGATAAGTTCTTTTCGTCATTTACACTACGACTTGCCGAAAAATATCCTCGTAAAACAAAACTTTATCTGTACGCTGATTACTTTGAATTAGTTGCATTGTTTAATGGTAACATATCAGTTAGTATTAGCGATATGTTGGATAGGTTACACGATGAAGACATTATTCGTTTAATAATTGAAGACGAAGATATTGACTTCAACAATCAATCGTTAGTAAATGATACGGAAGAAGCATTTGTTAAGGAAGTCTTTGACCTTATTCGTCAAAGAGACAGTTTTTTTAGCAATGATTATCCATTTTATTATTTAAATCTATCCATTTCATTAAAAACACACTTAAGTGAAAAACAAAAACTGTATATTTTTTTACTTCTTGCTTCTAACCTAAATTTATTCAATGAGTTTCAATCTGAATTAACAAAAGAATTTGAACTATTGTCAAGGGAAGCATTAAAAAATTATTTGCCTGATTTTGCAATAGTAAAAAGTTTTGGAAAAAATGCTGAATTTCAAGGCTATGTATACGACAAAATTAAAAAATTAGCGGAATTGATGAATGTTAATATCGATGAAGATTATTTGAATACAATTTCGCAACAAGGAACGCAAGATTTAGGTTTAGATGTTGTTGGTTGGTTACCTCTGAAAGATAATATTGGTAATTTTATATCCGTTTTTGGACAATGTGCTTGTGGTAAAGAATGGAACAAAAAACTTAATGAGACAAGACGATATAACAAATTTTTGAAAATATACTTATCAGAAATAAGCCATTCTTTATTTATTCCCTATTCTCTTGTCAATTATAATGATCTTACATTTTATGAACACCACGAATTTGGTGAGGCAATATTAGTATTTGAGCGACATAGAATTTTATCTTTAATAAAAAACGATAATATATTCAATAGTTTTAATTCTAACGAATTAGTGGAAAAATGTATTAATTATTCTGAAGACATAATTTAATTGGTCAAAACTTTACGAGCATTATATATGCAACTAAAGGTACATATCCCGAACTGCTTGACTGTTTCGAAAAGGCAGGCATTGAACTACGAGCGGAAATAGACGACTATTTCGGACGATTTAGGGTAATCCTCTGATTCAGCCGGATATCTGTTGATGAGCTGCCGATCAGGAGGTCGAAGTCGCCTGGTTCGGTGACGCGGTTCATGTCGATGTTTAGCAGGGAGAAATGTTCGGGGGTTAGCGTCATTTCTATCCGCTTTTTTTCGCCGGCTTTCAGGAAGACTTTTGAGAAGCCTTTCAGGGCTATTTCGGGCGTCGTTACGCTGCTGACGATGTCGCGGAGGTATAGCTGCACCACTTCCGTCCCGTCCTTTTCACTGGTGTTTTGGACATCCAGCGAAACCAATACCTGATCGTCGACTGTCGGCTGCTCCGGTGTGACTGTCAGGTTGGAATAGGCAAACGTCGAATAACTTAACCCATAGCCGAATGGGTAGAGCGGTTCGGGGCTTCCGTCAATCGACGCGCGCGACGCCGAACTTTTACGGGAATAATACACCGGAAGTTGTCCCATTGATCGCGGAAAACTCATGGTCAGCTTGCCCGAAGGGTTGTAGTCGCCGAAGAGCACGTCGAGAATCGCGTCGCCTCCCGCCTCTCCGGGAAACCATGCTTCGACGATAGCCGACGAGATGTCGTTGATCTCATTCAGGATTAGCGGACGCCCGTTCAGCAGCACCGTTGTCACCGGACGGCCGGATGCGGCGGCGGCTTTGACCATATCAATATCTATCCCGTGCAAATGCAGGTCGTGCCGGTCTTTTGCCTCCCCTACTTCGTCGGCGCTTTCTCCGAGAACCACAATGACGGCATCGGCTCCGGCTGCCGCCTGTGTGATCCGGCGGTTCATATCGGCAAGCGAAGCCCCGCCCACGTATTTCCATTTAATGCGCTGTCCTGCGAAATCACTTACTTTCCCATATTCGGAAACAACCGGTACTTCGCGGCCTTTTTCGAGGTATATCTGTGCGGTGGTGGTCACTTCGGTGAGTTTGTCCGTCCAGTTGTCGAGGACTAATTTACCGTCGAAATAGAGCCGTCCGTAGTTGTTGGCAATCAGGCTAAACTCATACATACCGCTGGTTGTCACGTGAATTTTACCGCTAAAACGTGCGGAAAAAGGTTCGGGATTGACTCCAGGCGCTGGGCTGAGGTTATGCCAATAATGCGACAGGCTGGGTTCGACGGTGGTATAGGCGGGAGTACCGGAAAAATCCAGGTTGTTAAAATAGTCGACATCAAGCCCCTCCCCTTCCCCTTTTGCGCGGGAAAATGCGGAGGTGGGGATATCGGTGAAATTGGGTGAAATATCGCCGTTCAGCCATTCGATTTCCACCTCATTGCCGAAGCGTTTCTTCAATGCTTCCAGTATTGTAACGCCATGCGCGCCCCTTGGCGAATAGCCACCCAGCGACGACACGTTGGCCAGCTTGCCTGCGACCACGATCTTTTTCACATCCCGACGGAAAGGCAGCGTCTCCTGGTCGTTTTTCAGCAACACAATGGACGATCGGGCGGCCTCGTAAGCCAGCTGCCGGTGTTCGGGCGAATGATGCACCCTGGCTACCAAAGTCGTATCGGTATAGGGGTCATCGAAAAGCCCCAATTCAAACTTCATACGTAGGATCTCACCAACGGCATGGTCAAGCGTTTCGGTTGATATCTTTCCACTTTTTACGCCGGAGAGAATCGCAGCGGCATATTTTTCGTGTGGGAAATCGTAGAATTGCATATTCAGTCCCGCGTTGATCGAAGAGATAATCGCCTCTTCTTCAGTAGCCGCCGTGCGGTGTTTGTTGTATTGGAGGGCAATAGCGCCCAAATCCGAGATGACAAACCCCTCGAAACCCCATTCCTTGCGCAGCACGTCGGTCAGCAGCCACCTGTTCCCTGCCACAGGCACGCCGTCAATCTCATGGTAGGCGGCCATGACGGAGTGGGCATTCCCCTCTTTTATCGCCTTTTCAAACACATAGAGGTGAGCTGCACGGGCTTCGCGTTCGCCGATATACACGGGGCTAAGGTTGCTGCCGTTCTCCGGAATCCCGTGAACGCCAAAATGTTTCGGTTCGGCAATCACGGCGTCGGGATCTTTGAGGGAGTTTCCCTGAAGCCCTTTCACGATGTTGACCGCCATCCGTGACGACAGGTAGGTATCTTCGCCGAAAGTCTCCTCTACCCTACCCCATCGCGGTTCGCGGGCAAGGTCGAGGTTAGGCCCCAGCACAAGGTGGATACCGTGCGCACGGGCTTCGGTAGCGATCACGCGGCCAATGTTATACATCAGCGTCGTGTCCCAGGCTGAAGCATTGCCGAGGGGGATCGGGAAGGTGGTACTGCCGGCGCCCTGGTAGCCGTGAAGCGCCTCTTCAATCATGATGGGCGGTATGCCCAGGCGTGACTGCTCGCGTACATACCGTTGAATATCATTACTTAGGGATGCCGAAAGGGGGTACATGTCATGAACAGAACCCATCGTGTTTTCTTTCATCATCCGCTCCATTTTTTCGGGAGAGATCTTGTCGGAAGAGGCAAGGATGGAGCCGGCATCCATCATATCGAGTTGTGCGGCTTTTTCTTCGAGCGTCATCCGCTTCAAGAGGTCGTTCACGCGCTTTTCCACCGGTTTCGATGCGTCCTTATAAACGGGAGTAGACCGGTCGGAACAACCGGACAACATAAAAAGTGTTGTAACGAATAATATAGTTGAATTTTTCATGGCGCAATGGATTTAATATGTTTAATGAGTATGTGTTTTGTCGCGTGCCGCGTTGTATAGTTTCAGTAATTGTTCCACATTTTCAGGGTCATTGTTTACCTCTATGGCATGATGGAGAACCTCTTCCGCCCGGAGATATTCGCCGGCATTGAGGAGTAATTCGGCGAATCGTGAATGGGTCTGCCAGCTATCGGGATACAGATAGCAGTTGATCTGATACACGGCCAGGACTGCTTTCCGGTGATCAGGGTTACTGCTCAGCAAGGTACGTCCAAAGGTGTTCAATTCGTTTGCCGAACGGGTCAGCCCCCGCAATTGGTTGGCCAGGCCGGGAAGTGACACATTATCGTCTGTCAGTATCCCTTCGTCAAACCATTTTGACAGATAGACATACGAAGGGTAGTTCGGCCTGTATTCCTTGTTATCCGTCAATATGGCGAGTAAATCCCGCTCCAGTGACAGGGCGGGGATTTCGACGATACGGTTTACTTCGTTCCCTTTTTTCGATATAATAAATGTAGGGACTTTGTAGATATGTTTGCCGCGTTCTTCGTGTCCGGGTGATTGTTTGTACAGGGAATCGGCGCTGTCGACGGCGATCAGGTTTAATGCCGACGGCTGAAAGCCCAGCACATCCAACAACTTGATAAAACGCGGTACTTCCCGCTTGCTGTCACCGCACCACGTAGCAAAGAATATGGTGACCGAATAATCTTTCAGACGCATGTTTTTCAACTGCTTAACAACGGATTCGTTGGGTACATATGCCGTATAGTTCGTGATGAACCATTCGGCGTAGGGTTCTTTTTTCAGCTCCTCGAGCGAACAGACACCCAATAATTGCGGATTTGTGGGTTGCGCAACGGATGTAATTGACAATAAAGCCATAAAGGATAAAAGCATTAAATTTTTCATGCAACAAAGTAACATCTTTTTCCTGTAAAAAACAAAAAACGGTACGATGTACTTTTACTTTTACTATCTTTGCCATCAATTATATATATTTTAATTAAACATATCCTATGTCTATATCTTTTGGGAATACATGGTGGGGGCAACAATGGTTGGGCGCACTAAACCGTATTGACTTCTCTAACCGCCTACCGCGGGGGAAATCATATGCCAATAAGGGCGCAGTGACTTCGATAAAAATTAAAGAAAACCGGATTGAAGCCAAAGTACAGGGTACACGGAAAGCGCCGTACAGGGTGAGCATTATCGTTCCGCCCTATTACGAAGAACATACGTCGGTGTTGATGGAGGCCATCAAATCCAACCCGCTGGTATTGGCCAAACTGCTTAACCGCGAATTGCCTCAGGAGTTGATGCAGATTGCCGAACAAAGCGGAATTAAAATCTTCCCTTCAAGCTGGCAGGATATCAAGTTGAACTGTTCGTGCCCCGACTGGGCTGTTCCCTGTAAGCATCTGGCTGCCGTTATTTATATTATTGCCAATGAGATAGACAAGAATCCCTTCCTTGTCTTCAAGCTCCATAATTTCGACATACTCGAACAGTTGAAAGAGGTGGAAAAGAATATGAAAACCGAAGAGAAGCAGCCGGTTCTCAACCTTTCCACCACGGCGCTCAACAAGAAAAACCTGCCTGAATCCCAGATTCCCGAAGAGGCTTATGACCTGATTGATTTCTCCACCATCCCGGAGCTTACCAAACAGATTATTTCACTCTATCCCCCCAAAACCCTGTTTTTCAACGGCGATTTCCAAACGCTTCTGGCCTCTCATTACAAGACGAAAATCAAGCGCTTTGAGAAAGCGCCGCTGGAAGCCGATACGTCCGCTTTCCAAACGATCAGGAACAGCCGTATCTCCGTTTGCCTGCCGCAGCCGGGTACGCCCGCTATCCGGTATCAATACGCTCACGAAGAGGAAAAAACAATCAGCCTCACCGAACTATGCACGCTGCTCAGGGAGACCTCTCCCAAACATCTTTTCAACTATTCGCCCCATTTCTCGGCGCTCTATTATATTTTCCATTATTGCAGACGGTTGGTCAAACAGGGCGCCCTGTTGCCTCAATTGATGGAAACCGGCGAGCATGGCTACCGGATACGTTGGGTTCCGGCTTTGATCAATAAGGAGGTCAAAGCTGTTTTTGAGGTGTTGGAACAAATCACACCCTCCGGTTTTTGCCGCCTGGAAATCATGGGGAAACGGGGAAAGGTCGCGGAAAAATACCTTCCGGGCGATGAGAACCTGAAGACGCTGTGCGCCCTGTTTCTGGATTTCTTCTTCAAATCGGAGGAAGCGCCGAAAGTGCCTCATGAAAGCGCCGTTTCGCACAATAGCAAGGTGGCGGAATTGTTTTTCTGTACCGGGACGCAACACTTTTCGGCCTTTACCGAGAAGGAGATACCGAACGCCATTCAGCTTTGGCTCAATCGCTTCAATATTGCACGGAAAGACTATGCCCCCGTATTGGCGGTGGACGAATTTGTAGACTTTTTTAAATGTAGCGTGCTGGTAGAAAGCAAAGACAGGCCGTTGGAGGCGCCGGTCTCCCTGCAGGAATTTCTGTCGGACACCTCGCACCTGCCTCAGCAAATGGAACTGATCAAAGACCTGGCCATGCTGGCGGAATATATGCCGGAACTGAACGGGATCATCACCTCGTCGGGCAGAACCTGGATACGGTTCGACAACGTCACCGTCGTGGAGATGCTGGAAAAGACCCTGCCTGCATTGGAACTTTTCGGCATACGGATACTCCTGCCCAAATCACTGCAGGCGATACTGAAACCCCAGGTGTCGATGAAGATCATCAAAAAAGCAGACATAAAGTCTTATTTCTCTTTGGATGAACTGCTTGCTTTCGACTGGCGGGTTGCACTCGGTGATTTCCTGATGACGGAAGAGGAGTTCAGGGAGCTGTCCAAGAATGCAGGAAAGCTTGTCCGTATCAAAGACCGCTATGCGCTGATGACGGAAGATGAGATCAAAAAGATTATCCGCTCGCTCTCCTCCAGCCGCGATATCAGTTCGCTGAAACTGCTTCAATCCGTCCTGAGCGAAGAATATGAGGGGGCTATGATAGAGGTTGACGAAGCATTGCGGAACGAAATCCGCCGGCTCTTGCGGGAAGAAGAGATCGCACTGCCACAGAACTTGCAGGCATCGCTCCGCCCTTACCAGCAACGCGGGTTCAACTGGATGTACAAAAATGCCCGGCTGGGTTTCGGATCCGTACTGGCCGACGACATGGGGCTGGGGAAAACCTTACAGGTGATCACCACACTGCTCAAATTCAAAGAAGAGGGACGGCTGGAGGGGCATCCGGCTTTGGTCGTGGCGCCCACCACCCTGCTGACAAACTGGGATAAAGAGATCCGCAAATTCGCACCCGGCCTGAACGCCTCCATCTATCACGGAACGGGACGGAAGCTTAAACCGGAGTTTATTTTGGGCAGCGACGTCGTGCTGACATCCTACGGTATTGCCCGCAGCGAAACGGAGAAGTTCAAGAAAATAGAGTGGTACGCCGTCATCGTCGACGAAGCGCAGAATATCAAGAACAGCGAAACGGCCCAGGCAAAATCCATCAGGCAACTGAAAGGGAAAGTGAAAATCGCCATGAGCGGTACGCCGGTGGAAAACCGCCTCTCGGAATATTGGAGTATCTTCGACTTTTCCAATACGGGATACCTGGGCAGCCTGCCCTTTTTCAACGAACACTTTGCCAAACCCATCGAACTGAATAAAGACAGGAAGAAGCTGGAGAATTTCCGGAAAATCACCCAACCCTTTATCCTGCGGCGCGAAAAAAGCGATAAGTCGATCATCAATGACTTACCGGACAAGATAGAAAACAACCAATACTGTACGCTCACTCCCGAACAGACATCGCTGTATAACGAAACGGTGGAAACGAACCTTGCGCTTCTCGGAAGCTGCGACGGGCCGGAACGCCTGGGGCTGGTCGTGAAACTCTTGGGTACATTGAAGCAGATATGCAACCACCCCTCCCAATACCTGAAAAAGAACGACTATTCGCCCTCTCTTTCGGGAAAGGCGGAGATGCTTTTTCAGTTGCTTGATAATATCTATGAATCAGGCGAAAAGGTGTTGATCTTCTCGCAATATGCCCAAATGGGTTCTATCTTGCTGGAGATGATTTATGACCGTTACGGTAAGAAGTCATTATTCCTGCACGGGGGATGCAGCCGCAAGGAGCGTGACGATATGGTGAACGATTTTCAACGCCGCCCCGATGTCGACACCTTGATCCTGAGCCTGAAAGCCGGAGGAACCGGCCTGAACCTGACGGCGGCGTCCCATGTGATCCATTACGACCTGTGGTGGAATCCGGCTGTTGAAGCACAGGCTACCGACCGCGCTTTCCGCATCGGACAACAGAAAAATGTCATGGTCTACCGCTTCATCACCAAAAATACGCTGGAAGAAAAGATCGACGCCATGATACAGGATAAGAAAGAGCTGGCCAACCTTGCCGTCTCCAAAGGCGAATCATGGATTGGCAACCTGAACGATAAGGATTTGAAAGAACTGATCACTTTAAGAGTATGAAAGAGGATGCTAAATATGGGTATATCCATGTGATAGAGAATGGATTCGGGTACGCCCAGGAGCTGCCGCTGGCGTTGGGAGACAATGTGATCGGGCGCAGCAATAAGGATACCACCGGTGTCGATGTACCCATCGTAACGAGCGATCCGAGCATGGGGCGCAAACATTGTGTCATCCATGTCAAGCGGCACGGCGGGGAGGGATTCACCTATACGCTCCGTGATTTCCCGAGCCTGACCGGGACGTTCGTGAGAAATACCTGTCTCGGCAAAAAGGAACAGGCAAGGATCGAAGAGGGGGATATCATCACGATTGGGGCGACAACATTTATTTTTCACGAGAGCCATTCTATCTGAAATATCGTTACTTTTGCACTCTATAAACTAAAATAAACGAATAGTATGTCAGTTGCGAAGAGGGATTTGGAAAACAGGAAAGTGACGACCCACCGTCTGGTAGAGATGAAAAAGCGGGGAGAAAAGATTTCCATGTTAACGGCTTACGACTACTCTATGGCCAAATTGATTGATCAGGCGGGTATGGATGTTATATTAGTGGGCGATTCGGCATCGAACGTGATGGCGGGTAATGTGACGACCCTTCCCATTACGCTCGACCAGATGATTTACCACGGGAAATCGGTCGTGAAAGCCGTTCAGCGCGCCCTTGTCGTCGTAGACCTGCCGTTCGGGACGTACCAGGGGAACTCGAAAGAGGCGTTGGCCTCCGCCATACGGGTGATGAAGGAGACACATACCGACTGTATCAAGGTAGAGGGGGGATCGGAAGTGAGGGAGTCGATCGAACGGATCCTTTGCGCCGGTATCCCCGTTATGGGGCATCTGGGACTGACGCCGCAGTCTATCAACAAGTTCGGCACCTATACCGTGCGGGCAAAAGAGGAAGAGGAGGCGCAGAAACTGATCGCAGACGCCCACATGCTGGAAGAGATCGGCTGTTTTGGCATTGTGCTGGAAAAGATACCGGCGGCATTAGCTACCCGTGTCGCTTCCGAACTCTCTATCCCCATGATCGGTATCGGGGCCGGTGGCGGAGTAGACGGACAGGTATTGGTGATGCACGACATGTTGGGCTTGACACAGGGCTTTTCGCCCCGTTTCCTTCGCCGCTACGCCGACCTGAAAGAGGTGATCACCTCTGCCGTCCAAGCCTACATAGAAGATGTGAAAAGAGAGGATTTCCCCAACGAAAAAGAACAATATTAATCTGTATATAAAAAATATGGCTCTATACCGTTTGGTGTGGGTACAAGGTTGCAAGTGTTTTCTTTTACGAGAAACCGGCTTCTATTCTACAACGTAACGAGGAGGCTTTTTTAGGAGCTTTAGCTCCCGCTTCATGTATGAAGCACAGTTTAGTAAGCATACTGGACAGGAACTCGCAATAAACGTTAAATGTAAAGCTTGTGTAGGGGAAATGGTAAACATTTCTTCCTTTTGGATTGTTGTACAAATAGGAGACATTGGAATATACACATGCCGTCTCAACAAGCAATGGCTGGAATAACGATATATAATCATCAGAACAAGATAACGATATTTAACGATTGGGATCTATCTATCTATCTATCTATCTATCTATCTATCTATCTA
>JAISQD010000015.1 GCA_031274415.1 Tannerellaceae bacterium
GTTTTTCTCAAAGGTGACAGCGATTGGCCAAAGTGACAGCGATTGAAAAAATCGCTGTCACCTCTTTTTCACTGAATCACAAAGATTTACAAAATTAGGTGACAGCGATTATTTTGCTGCTGTCACCCTTTATTTATTGAATAGCAATGGATTACAAGAAAAGTGACAGCGATTTGCCCGAAAAAAAACTCTGGGAGGAGAAATGACGTCTCCGGGCAGGGGCGTTTTCACTCGCTTGAATCCCTTCCCCAGGCCGCCGGCCATTCTCAAAATCAGTCGGAAGGGCGCTTCACTATCGTCAAGCGGGCAAACTTCAGAAGTAGCCGTTTCTCTCCGGAATGGACGAATTGAACAATCGCTCGGGTATCTCCCCCATTTCCTTCGATCGCCGTCACTACCCCTACCCCGAAACGGTCATGCTGCACCTTTACGCCCACCTTTAGACCGGAAGGATCCGGATCGACAGCCACCGGAGTGGAGGTGGTGGAAGTGGTAGAGGAAAAGAGGTTGACGGCCTGTTTTGTTCCGCCCCTATCTAAAAATTCGATGGCGATATCCTTCAGAAACCGGCTTGGCGAGCAATAGTTGTTTTGTCCGTTACGGAAACGGCTTTTTGCATATGTCAGGATACAATTCTCTTCCGCACGGGTTATTGCGACATAAAAGAGGCGTCTCTCCTCTTCGATCGCCCTCGGACTGTCTTTCGACATTATGGAGGGAAAGAGATCCTCTTCCAGTCCGACAACAAAGACATTTTTAAACTCAAGTCCCTTGGCGGCATGTACCGTCATTAAAGTCACCTTGTTTGTGTTTTCGTCTTTCTCGTTGTCCTGATCGGTCAACAGGGAAACTTCGGAAAGGAAATCGGCAAGCGTGACCTTCTCCACTCCCTCTTCGCGCCTCATATCGCAAAATTCGGAAATCCCTTTCAATAATTCCTGTAGATTCTCCTGTTTACTGATGCCCTCTACCGTACGGTTTTGAAATATATCGCCGGAAATGCCGCTCTTCTCAACGGTCAGCATGGTTATTTCGTAGGCGGAGAGTCCGGTCTCCTGCACAATAAGAGTGGTCATTAGCTCCCTGAACACCGCCAGCTTGTTTTCCGTACCTTTATTCACCGGTACGGCAAATTCCTGAAGCGCGCCAAGGACTGTCCAAAGGCTCACATTGTTTTCAACGGCAGCGGTTATCAGCTTTTTAACCGTCGTATCCCCTATTCCGCGGGCCGGATAATTGATCACGCGCTTCAACGCCTCTTCGTCGTGCGGATTGATGATCAGCCTGAGATAAGAGAGGATATCCTTGATCTCCTTGCGTTGATAAAAAGAAAGCCCGCCATATATCTTATACGGGATATTCTGCTTGCGAAACGCCTCTTCCAATATGCGGGACTGGGCATTGGTGCGGTACAATACCGTGAAAGAGGCAAAGGTGTACGGTTTGTGCTCCCTTTGCATCTCCTGTATTTTTGACACGACAAGATGTGCCTCTTCATAATCGGAATAGGTGGCGAAGAGGCGTACCTTGCCGCCCGGCTCTTTTTCGGAGTAGATCGTCTTGGGTATCTGCTCCTCATTTTTATATATCAAGCTATTGGCCGCATTGACAATGTTCTGTGTCGAACGGTAATTGCGTTCCAGTTTGAAGATGCTGCATTCGGGATATACCTCTTTAAATTTCAACATATTGTCGATATTTGCACCCCGGAAAGAATAGATACTCTGGGCGTCATCTCCCACCACGCAAATATGCCGGTGCGATCCGGCAAGCTGTTGTATGATCATGTGTTGGGCAAAATTCGTATCCTGATATTCGTCTACCAGGATGTATTGGAAGAATCCACGGTATTTGTCAAGCACGTCGGGATGATCACAAAACAGGAGATAGGTATGCAGCAACAAATCGTCGAAATCCATGGCGCCGGCTTGTAGACACCGTTTCTGATACCGCTTGTATATGTCGCGGATCAAAGGCATTCTACTGTGCATATCACTCTCTACCAATTCCCTGTTTTTCTCATAAGCGCTCCATGTGACCAAGGCGTTCTTGGCTTTCGATATCCGGTTCTGAACGGTTCCCGCATGATAGACCTTATCATCCAACTGCATCTCTTTAATGATCGATCGCAGCAGGCTTTTGGAATCGGCCGAGTCGTAGATGGTAAAATGTGCCGGAAAGCCGATCCTGTCCGCCTCGCTACGAAGGATACGGGAAAAGAGAGCATGGAAAGTGCCCATCCACAAACGCCGGGCTATGGACGTTTCCGTTATGGCGGCAATCCGTTCTTTCATTTCACGCGCCGCCTTATTGGTGAACGTCAACGCCAGAATACTCTGAGGAGGCCATCCTTTGTGCAACAGGTAAGCGATCTTATACGTTAAAACACGTGTTTTCCCCGATCCGGCTCCGGCGATAACCAGCTGCGGCCCATCGGTATAGACCACTGCTTGACGCTGGTTTTCATTTAATTGATTCAAATAGTCCTCCACGTACCCTCATTATTTATACACACAAAGGTAAATCAAATTAGGTGAATGAGAAATAAGTTTCTATATTTGGATATGTTTTTCTTAGATAAAAATACGTTGTACTATCATAGCGTATACCTGTTATACGCCCCTATGTTGATCCGGTTTGCGGAAAAATATGTTTCCCGCTTATACGCCGAAGATATAGTGCAGGATGTCTTCCTGAAGTTTTGGGATAAGAAAATCTCTTTTTTGTCGGAGACCGATTTGAAGCGGATGCTCTATACCGCCGTCAGAAACGCCTGTATAGACCACTTGCGCCGGCTGAGTTCGGAGCAGGAAACGATCGACAAGCGGGCGATCAAACTCAAGATGGATGAGTTGGATTTTTTCGAGCCGCCCGACGAACTGTTTATGCGCGAAGACCTGATCGCGTTCCTGACAAAAAGGATCGACAAATTGCCCGAACGCAGCCGGACAATATTCCATATGTTTTATTTTGACGAACTGAAAACCAGTGAGATTGCCGACCAACTGCATCTTTCCGTCCGCACGGTGGAAAACCTGCTATACCGTTCATTGATCTACCTTCGGAAACATATCCCCCGCCAGCTGTTTTTCCTGTTGCTGCTATTTTAAAACAATTGGTTGTGAGTATTTTTTTCTTCACATCCGTTATATCTAAAATTGCATAAGAGACCGAACGCCTCTCTTGATGAACAAATGAATGAAACTCTGAAATAATGAACGTATGAACAGTAGCTGACAAACTCAGGAAAAAAAGAAGAGAAAATCCTGAAAGGATCCTCTCTTCCCATCACGTTTTTTCAATTAAACTTCCATTGCCGTGGAATTTTATGTGTTTAATCTTAAAACATTTCAAAGATATGAATAGAAAATTTATTGTAGGTACTACTGCATTAAAAAGGTGGATAAAAATAGTGAATTTAACGCTTTTGATGCTGGTCATTGGCCTTTCACAAGTAGTAGCCGTAGAGCAGGCCAACAATCAAAAAAGCCGTAAAGTAACAGGTGTAGTAAAAGATGAGTCGGGCGAACCGCTTACCGGCGTCAATGTCGCTGTAAAAGGGACACTGAACGGCATCATGACGGATACGAATGGCGCCTTCTCATTGGATGTCTCCGACAATACCGTCCTGAAAATATCCTATATCGGATACATAGGACAGGAAATCACCGTAGGAGACCAACATGATTTCTCGGTCGTTTTGTATGAAGACGCGCTGTCGCTCGACGAAGTGGTGGTCATAGGATACGGCGTGCAAAAGAAAAGAGACCTGACAGGCGCCGTCTCCTCCATCAAAATGGACGACGCGCCGGTGGCGACATTTTCGACCGTCAGCCATGCCCTGGCCGGAAAAGCCGCCGGACTGAGGGTGTCACAAAGCAGCGCACAGGTAGGCGGCGGGGCGACGTTCAGGATTCGCGGGGAGACCTCTATCTCGGCCGGAAACAGCCCGCTGATTATCATCGACGGATTTCCCGTCAGCTCTTCCAGCAACCTGGCGTCAGGGAACAGATACAGCGCCGGCTCGATAGACAATGTCCTGGAATCCATCAATCCGAGCGATATCGAGTCGATAGAGGTCTTGAAAGACGCCAGTTCTACGGCCATCTATGGGTCGCGGGCAGGACACGGTGTCATTATCGTGACAACGAAAAGGGGCAAGCAGGGGAAAACGAAAGTGAACTATTCGGGAAACTTTGGCGTGCAGACGATGAGGAACGCTTACGATATGCTGGACGCCAAAGAATATATGAGGCACTGGAACAAGGTCGAGCACGAAAAGTACCTGAAAAGTAACGGGATGGGTATTTATGCCAAATACATCAAACCTAAGTCGAACCCGGCAGCGTTTGTTCCCAGATACAGCGATGCACAAATCGCCGACGCAAAAACAACGGACTGGTTTAAAGAGGTGACACGTACCGGATTCCAGCAATCACACAACCTGTCGTTGGCCGGAGGGAGTGAATCGACACAGTACCTGACTTCCCTGAATTACTTCACCCAAAAGGGCGTGATAAAAAATAACAATATGGATCGCATGACGATCAATGTCAATCTGGATCAGAAAGTGTCCAACTATGTCAAAACAGGCCTGTCGCTCAATCTGAGCCACAACAAGTACGACAATGTCCCGTTGGGCGACAGCGAATGGGAAAATTCCGGTATCATTGTTTCCGCTGTGCGGTTTGCACCCGGCGTACCTGTCCGTAACGCAAACGGCGAGTACTCCAAGAACCCCGATATGGGACAGATCCCCAATCCGGTATCCTTGCTCGAGATAGCGGATAAGACAACGAAAGACAGGGTGTTGGGGTCGGCCTATATACAAGTCGAACCGGTAAAAGACCTGTTCCTGAAAGCCTCGTTGGGTATAGACAGGAAGGATGCGAAACGTAAAAACTATTTACCCACCACCACCATTGCAGGAGCCGTCAACAACGGAAGCGCATACATAGCACAGGACGATAAGATGGATTACCTGATGGACTTGACGGCAAATTATACCAGAGCCATAGGCCATCACAACCTGGGCGCACTGGTGGGCTATTCTTACCAGGAGTTCAACAATGAAGGATTCAGCGCGGGAAATTACAATTTCCCCATCGACGGCTTTTTATACAACAATATAGGGGCCGGCGGCGGAGCAAAACCTTCGGTAGGTTCATGGGCCGACAAAAATGCGTTAGGCTCTTACTTCGGGAGGATCACCTATTCGTTTATGGGTAGATACCTGTTGACGGCCACGATACGCGCCGACGGAGCATCCAACTTCAATGCCAAATACCGCTGGGGCTATTTCCCCTCTGTCTCGGCCGGATGGCGCTTCAGCGATGAGGCGTTTATGACGTCCCTGTCCGGCATTCTTTCCAATGGGAAACTAAGGGGCGGATACGGAAGAACGGGTAACTCGAACGTCGGAAACCGGATACTCGACACCTATGGTTCAGGAGACCGTTATGTGTATGGCGAAGCAGGATACACGGGTGTCAGGGCAACACAATTGGGCAATCCTAAACTGACATGGGAAACGACAAGCGAATTGAATATCGGCCTGGATCTCGGCTTCTTCAACAACCGGATAAACACCTCGGTGGAGTATTACGACAGAGTCATCTCCGACCTGTTGGTGACAAACAAACCGTTACTCTCCTATAACGAGATCACGAAAATAGCGGCCAATATAGGGAAAACACAAGGCCAGGGAGTTGAATGGACACTCAACACGGTCAATATCACAAATAAAGAGTGGTTGTGGAGTACCGACCTGACCCTGTCAGCCTCTAAAGACCGTTGGAAAGAACGCGATCCAAAGTGGAAACCGGCCGTCTACGAATCGGTTAATGACCCTATCCGCGCCATCTTCCGCTACCAGTCCGACGGGTTGTTGAAGGTAGGTGAAACCCCCTCCGCATGGCAACCGGCGTTGTTGCCCGGACAGATCAAACTGAAAAACCGGCACGACGAGAAAGGAAGCGAAAATGTGTTGGATCAATATGACAAGGTATTGATCGGATCGTCAGACCCCGATTTGATATTCGGATTCAACAACACACTCAAGTACAGGAATATCGACTTCAATATCTATTTCTATGGCGAAGTAGGCAGATGGAGGTCGGAAAGCTACTACGACAGCTGGGTGGCAGGAAATACAGGCAACAATTTCATCAATATATCAAGAGGGACACTCGGCAGTTGGTTCAATGACAACCGGAATACGAAACGCCCCAGTGTGATTGCCAGCCATTATTCCTCCTACGATAGCGACTACTGGCTGAAGAAGGTCAGTTATATCCGGTGCAGGAATATCACGGTGGGCTACACCCTCCCTGTCGCAAAGAAAATAGCGAACAATATCCGCCTGTATGCCGATGTCAACAACCCGTTTGTCATAACAAATTGGAACGGCGTCGATCCGGAAACAGACACGGGCAAATACGCTTACCCGAATGTGACAAGTTTTAGCCTTGGCGTGGACATTGCATTTTAAACAGTTTAAAACGGGAATTTTATGAAAAAGATAACTATATATATCCTTTCAGGGCTATTGATGACCGCCCTGCAAAGTTGTGAATTGAAATCGGAAATGTACGACGCCATCAATCCTACGATCTATCCCAAAACAGCAAGGGATGCCAAGGATCTGGTGACGTCAAACGCTTACAGCGCGTTCCGTAACAGCTCTTACGATGGCATATTCAATGCGGCGACCGGCATTTTCCTTACCGCCGACGTCGCCTCCGATTACGGCTACTGTTCGTGGGACGACAACGGCGCATGGCCCCGCCTCTGTTTCGGCGCATGGACACCCAATGACACGCGTAACGTCACACACGGTTGGGATTTCCTCAACGACATCAGCCGGATGACAATGACCATAGACCGCATAGCGGGAATCAAGATGGACGAAGATATCAAAAAGCAGTACATCGCAGAGCTGAGATGCGGACGGGGCTTCCTGGCATTCCTCATCTACGACCTCTTCGGCCCGATTATCGTAGCCGACCTGGAGACGCTGAAGAATCCGCTGGACGAAAAAATCCTGCCGAGACTCTCCGAAGAAGCGACCCGGAAATATATCGTCACCGAACTGACCGAAGCGGAAAAGTACCTACCCTACAGCTACAAAAAGGGAGACGCCGATTACGGACGCTTCACAAAAGGCCTGTGCCACATGGTATTGCTCAAGTTCTATATGCAGACCAAACAATGGGACAAAGCCATAGCCGAAGGGCGCGAACTGATGAAAACGGAATACGGCTACGGGCTGGTACCCGTCTACAAAAACATCTTTACCGAAGTAAACGAGAAAAACGTCGAAACCATATGGGCTGTCAATTGTCTGGAAGGAACGCAGATACACCTGTGGTACCCGCACGTCTTGCCAAACAACTACGCCCCCTTCAAGAATCAGGGCTGGGGCGGTTACAAGATCACATGGGATTTCTTCAAGACCTTCGAGAAGGACGACCAACGCAAGGAGACGATCCTCTACGAATATAAAACATCGCAGGGGAAACTGCTGAATGAGCGGAACAAAGGGACGGGAAGTAGCTCGCTCGCCCATGGCGTATTCCCGCTCAAATATGCGCTCGAACCGAATGTGGCAGACCATTGCCAGACCGACTGGATCGTTTACCGCTATGCCGACGCCCTCACGCTACTGTCGGAAGCCATCGTACGCAACGGAAACACCGTCACTTCCGAAGCCATTGACCTGCTGAACCGGGTAAGGACACGCGCCGGACTCCCTGCCTATTCGGGAAGTGATTTCGCCAACGCCCGCGACTTCCTCGACAAACTGCTAATGGAAAGGGCGCACGAACTCTACTACGAGGGTAGCCGCCGTCAAGACCTGATACGCGACGGTTCGTATGTCGAAAAGATGAACAAAAAGTGCGCAGCTTTCGGCCAACAGCCGTTAGTCACGGAAAAGCACCATCTTTTCCCCATCAAAGAGTCCGCGATTATAGAAGGACAAACCATTGTAAAACAAAACCCCGGCTATTAATATAGCGAATAACGAATAGCGAATAGTGAATAACGAAAACACTATTCGCTGTTCACTATTTTTATAATTGTTGTTTCCTATTCTTCTTGTTTTATAGCGAATTGAGTGTATCTTTGTGGCCGAATAAAAATGCAAAGATATTTACATGTTGGGATTAGTCACAAAAGGTGTTCTCGTTGGAGTGTTGGTATCAGCGCCCATGGGGCCGGTTGGTATGCTATGTATTCAAAGAACTCTGAGTAAAGGACGTTGGCACGGTTTTATCACAGGTTTAGGCGCTACGCTTTCTGATATCATATATGCCACTGTTACCTGTTTGGGTATGGGTGTGGTGGTGAATTTTGTCGAGGCCAATTATGCGGTGTTGCAATTGGCAGGAAGTCTTGTTTTAGGTCTTTTTGGCTATTATATTTATCAAACGAATCCTACAAAAAGTTTAAAAAAGCAAAGAGAGAAAAAAATGTCCTATACACAAGACTTTATTACAGCTTTTCTGCTTACATTTAGCAACGTTTTAGTTGTTCTGTTATTTATTGGATTATTTGCGCGTTTTGGATTCGTATTGCCGGAATATTCTGTCTGGATGTTGATTGGAGGTATTATCTGCATCGGATTGGGCGCAATATTATGGTGGTTTGGAATTACATATATTGTTTATAAAATGAAAGTATGGTTTAATGTTCGTGGTATTTGGGTGTTAAATCGAATCGTAGGTTCGGTTATTATATCGTTGTCCGTAATCGGTGTTTTATCTGTATATGTATATTATGTCTGATTATTATCTAAAATTTATATAATATGAAAAGACTCAAAGTCCCTTGTCTTGTAGCGCTTGATGTGCTGGATTTGTCATCAGTAGGATTTCTGTTGGAGAATAAAGCTCAACGGGAATATATTAATGTGATTAATTGGTCTGGGTATCCATACAAGCCCATTGTTATTTTTGATATTGCTCGGTCGAATGTGAGTTTATACATCCGTTTTTTTGTAAAAGGAAACTCATTAAAAGCTGTTTACAGTACCGATAATTCACCTGTTCATAAAGATAGTTGCGTAGAATTTTTTATGAAAAGGCTTGACAGCGAAGGGTACATGAATTTTGAGTTCAATTGCCTTGGCGTATGCGATGCGGCATACCGCTTTTCCCGTGATGTAAAACAGCCGCTTTCACAGGATGAGTATAAGTCTATTCGCCGTTATTCCAGTATGGAACGTAAGCCTTTCGCTGAAAAGAAAGGCGTTTATTCATGGGAATTGGTCGTGGCTATTCCACTTAAACTGATGGGATTGGATCCGGAGAATCTTCCTGAAAAGATTTTGGGCAACTTCTATAAGTGTGCAGACGAGACGACGGCTCCCCACTTTGTGAGTTGGAGCCGGATCGAAACGGATACTCCCGATTTCCACCGGCCGGATTTTTTTGGAGAAATTTATTTCTGACATGCACAAACAAGCGACGAGGCTGTCTCAAAAATGGACAGCCTCTTTTTCTGCAAATGAGCAATTCGAATATGCCATAAATCCCCGCGCTAATGATCCCGGCAACAAGCGGGATAGTAATAAAATTCAACATACTACTTTGTTTTTTTAATGAATAATCTGTTTTATCTATCTCATCACATTTGACGCCATTCTTCCGAAAAGGTTACAGATTCACTATTCACTAAAATAGTAACTTTATTGGACAAAGACTTGCAAAAGTCATTGAACCTGTTTAATTTCGTGAGAATTAATATAATATCATTCCCATGAAAAAAGTTGCGATCATGATCAATCTGCTTATCCTGTTTCAGGCAGTTTACGGACAGGCGCAGAGGTTAAAAGGGTATCCGGAAAAGGATGTGGATATTCTTCCGGGGTTTATTCATCCGCCGAAAGGGTATGGAAACGTTCCTTTTTATTGGTGGAACGGCGATAGCTTGAATAAAAACAGGCTGAGGGAACAGTTGGATATCCTGTCGTCATCGGCGCTGGACGGGTTTGCGGTAAGTTATATGCATCTTCATCCCGAAGTAGACGTTGAAGAAATGAAAGGCGGATACGGACTTTTCGGGAAGACGGAGCCGGGCAAACCGGAGGTATTCTCTGAGGAGTGGTGGGATATATGGAGTTGGTTTGCAGAGGAATGTGCTTCCAGGAATATCGGTCTGGGGCTGGATGATTATACGGTAGGCTGGATAGGAAACGGGTTTTATCCCGATGAATTGCAAAGTATGCCGGAATTTGCTGGTTACAGGGGAGAATTGCAGATTACGCCGTTACCTGCCGAACCGGGCTCCGTTTTCACCTGCGATATCCCCGAAGAGATCGTGACGGCAGTTGCCTATCCCGGGAAAACAGACCTGACGAGATACATCAACGATGGGCGGCTTACATGGCAGGTACCCGGCGACAACGCATATACCGTATATGTTATTTCAACAACAGCAGGCTATCTGTTGCATCCCGATATCGGGAAAGAGTATGTACGGGTCTATTTTGACCGTTTTGAAAAGAAGATGGGGAATGCCGCCGCTGACGGCATGAACTATTTCTTTCAGGATGAGCTTTCCTATCCCATCAGAATGGGGACATGGTCGGAAGATTTCGAGGATGAATTTAAGAAACGGAAAGGGTACGACCTGACGCTTTTTCTTCCCGCATTGACAGCTGACATAGGCGACATCACGCCCAAAATACGGCTCGATTATTGCGATGTATTGATGGATCTGGCCGAAGAACGCTATTTCCGCCCCATCTATGAATGGCATGCTTCGCGCAGACTGATATATGGGAGCGACAACCTGGGGCGCGGCAAGGATCCGTTGGCCTATGTCGACTATTTCAGGGCTAATTCGTGGTACACCGCTCCGGGAAACGATGCACCTTCAACAGGTTCCAGTTTCCTGCAAACCAAAGTGTCCAGCTCCATCACCCACCTGTACGAGCGGCCGCGTACCTGGCTGGAGGCGTTCCACAGCATGGGCTGGGGAAGCTCCGGGGCATGGCTGACCCGTCAGATGGATCATCATTTTCTGGCAGGTGGAAACCTGGTGTGTATGCACGGGTTATACTATTCCACACACGGTGGCTGGTGGGAATGGGCGCCCCCCTGTTTCCATTTCAGGATGCCTTACTGGCCGCATATAAAGAAATGGCTCGAATATACCGAAAGGCTGAGTTACCTGATGAGTCAGGGAAGGCACGTCTGCGACATAGCCCTGATGTACCCCACCGAAACGATGCAGGCATTTCCGGGCGCGTCGCCCGATTACCTGTTCGAACAGGCTATGAAATTGAGCAATGCCGGGCTGGACTACGATTTTATGGACTACCGCTCACTTGATAAAGCGAAAGTACAGGATGGCGTCTTGTCGGTAGCCGGAGAAAAATACAGGGTGATCCTGTTGGTTGATATGCAGGCCATGCATCACCGGTCGCTGCAAAAGATAGTGGACTTTTATCGTTCGGGAGGCATCGTGCTGGCCATGGGTAAACTGCCTGAGGCAAGCGATAGAAACGGGAAAAATGATCCCGAAGTGGAGGCCATAGTCCGGGAAATTTTCGGTAAATCCGACGGAACGGGATTCCATATCACCGATCATGATCCGGTGAAGAAAATATGGTCGTTAATCACGCCTGATTTCAAACCGGAAACAGGAACAGGAAAAGTATTGCACCGTCGTGCGGGCGAACGTGACGTGTATATGGTGATGGATGTTCCCGCCGGCAGCGAATGTTTTTTCCGGTCTACCGGAAAAGTCGAATTGTGGAACGCATCCGACGGAACGGTAAGCCGTTACCCCGTTGTCCGGCAAACGGACGAGGGAACATGGCTCTCGCTTGAAAAAGAGCCATCCAATTCCTACCTGCTGGTCTTTTCTCCTGGTGAGCCTGATATACAGCCCGGAGGCAGGAGGGAGAAGAAGCAGGTATACGAAGCATCCATTTCGGGGATATGGGAAACAGAGTTACTGCCTACTATGGACAACAAATGGGGTGATTTCCGTTTCCCCGCATCCGGCATGATCGGTGCGGAAGCGCGTACATTCAGGCATCTGCCGGCGGCATTGTCGCCTAAAGAGTGGATACAACCTGATTTTGACGACTCGGAATGGGCGGAAAGCATGTATGGCTTTGGTGCACAGTTTCGTCTTCAGCAGGAAAAGGAAGAGACGGGTGACATGCTAGAGTTTTCATGGCAATATGGCGTCTATGGCAATCCGGGACCACAAGGATACCACGGGTTGAAAGGGAAAATCAGTGATGGCTTTTTCATCCTCGACAAAGGAGGCCACCAGGTATACCACACCTGGGTATATGCACCCCGTAAAGACCATTACCGGATTGAAGCGTACGGCACGGAACCGGATGACCTGCTGATCGGGCAACAACAGGCAGGTAAAACCATAACGCTGGACAAAGGTTGGCACCAACTGTCTGTTGCTTATGCCAATACAGCGAAGACGGAACACAACGTGGAAGGACAGTTATCTACGGATTTCCATAATAGGGGCGCCGTTGTACTGTTCCCTCAATCCTCGCCTGTTCCCCAAAAACCGTCACCGTACGACAAGGTCATATCGACAGTCTGGCATGCAGGCGATCATCTGTTGTATGACCCTTACAGAGGCGGGAATCGTGTCTGGAACTATCGTTTCCGGTCGGCGCCGGGACTTGAAGGGATGGAACTGTCCGTAGCGGGCGACCTGTTGAACGTCTGGTTTAACGGGCGGAAAATAATGGGGAAGCATATCCGCACCATTTCAACCCAACCGTCCGGAATCCGGACATATCGTGTCATGATGCCCGAAAAGGGGAAAGAGCCGGGTGTAGTGGCTTTTTCAGTCAGAAGAGAGCCGGGTTATCAGGGGGCAGCTGTTATCTGCGCTCCCGTCAGCCTGAAAACAGGCAAGGGATTGCTGGAGGCCGGCAACTGGTCGGAGACAGGCGCACTGAAAGATTATTCCGGCGGGATGTATTACAGGAAAAGGATAAACATCCCTGAAGTGGTGGCAGGCCGTCAGGTAACGCTCCATTTGGGAAAAGTTGTTGCTTCCTGCGAAGTGAAAATCAACGGAAAAGCGGTAGGTATTGTCATGAGCGATCCCTATTCGGTCGATATCAGCCAGGAGGCGAAACAGGGAGAGAACGATATTGAAATATTAGTGTACAGCACCTTGTCCAATCACTATCAGACCATTCCGACACCTTACAAGGGCGACGGTACGGCTGGTTTACTGGGGCCGGTTTCGCTGACGATTGAAGCTCCCTCCGACGGAGATCATGATTGAGCGGGTGGCACGTCCCCTTTTTAGCGGGGCGCTCTGAAGTAGAGGAAAGCGGCGATGAAGGTGTAGAGGACATTGGGAATCCAGACGGCCACCATCGGACTGACGTAGCCGTTAATCGCAAAAGTGGATGTGACCGTCGTAAACAGGATATACGAGAAGCTAAGCCCCAATCCTATCCCGATATTCAATCCCATCCCCCCTTTCATCTTTCTGGACGAGAGGGAGACACCGATCAACGTGAGGATAAAGGCGGCCATCACCGCAGCAAAGCGCTTGTGGTATTCGATCTGGAATCGTTGGATATTCGCTATTCCGCGCTTCTTTTGCCGGTTGATATAGGTGTTCAGCGCCGGTGTGGTCATTGTTTCGCAGTCGTTTACGGAAATCAGGAAGTCGGAGGGGATGATGGTCAACACCGTGTCTTTACGGCTGCCGGAACTGACAAGTTCGCGCATCCCGTCAAAGTCGCGGATCATATAATCAATCACCGTCCAGTTATACAACGAGTCGTACTTGATCGAACCGGCCGTCAGGCGGGATATCAGCTTCTTATCTTCAAAATGCTCCAATGAGAAACGGTAGCCCATACGCGCCCGGTCGTCGTACCGGTCAAAATGGGCAATCACACCCGGCTCGACCTCCAACTGCACGTCACTGGCGCTTTCTACCGATTTGTCGCGGATATACTTGTTCTGGAAATTGATCCGCGTAATATTGGCGGGGGGAATAATATAGGCGTTCAATACAAACGTAGCCGACGCGATGACAAAGGCCGAAATCGCATACGGAAGCATCAACCGTTTGAAACTGACGCCGGCCGCCATTATGGCAATGATCTCCGATCTTTCGGCCAGCCGGGAGGTGAAGAAAATAACGGCGATAAACGTAAACAGGGGGCTGAACATATTCCCGAAGTAGGGAATAAAATTGAGGTAATAATCAAAAACAATCGCTTTTAGCGGGACTTCCGGTTTCAGGAAACGGTCGATCTTCTCATTGATGTCGAACATGATGGATATGGCCAGTATCAACGCTATGGCAAAGATATATGTACCCAGAAACTGCCTGATGATATACCGGTCAATGCGCTTTAATCCAAACTTTCCCATTTACAGCCTATTTGATAGTTGGTGAACCATTTCCCTTTTCCATGCGGTAAAATCACCGGCGAGAATATGCCTCCGCGCCTCTTTCATAAGCCGGAGGTAAAAAGCCAGGTTATGGATGGAGGCGATCTGAAGCCCGAGTATCTCTTCCGCCTTAACCAGATGGTGCAGATAGGCCTTGCTGTACAGCGTATCCACAAACGAATGGCCGTCGGCATCGACAGGCGAAAAGTCATCCTCCCATTTCCTGTTCCGGATATTGATCGTACCATAGCGGGTGAACAGCTGTCCGTTGCGCCCGTTGCGCGTAGGCATGATGCAATCAAACATATCCACGCCGCGCCCGATGGCTTCCAGCAGGTTAACGGGCGTCCCCACCCCCATCAGGTAACGGGGTCTGTCGGCAGGCAGTATGTCGTTGACGACCTCGATCATCTCATACATCTTTTCAGTAGGCTCGCCGACGGCCAGCCCCCCGATGGCATACCCATCCGCCCCTTTCGCGGCCACATATTCCGCCGCACGCCGCCGCAGGTCGGTATACACGCACCCCTGCACAATGGGAAAGAGGCTTTGTTCGTACCCGTACTTGGGATCCGTATGCCCAAAGCGGTCGATACAGCGATCCAGCCAGCACTCCGTCAGTTCAAGCGACTGCTTGGCATAGCCGTAATCGGCGTCGCCCGGGCAACATTCGTCAAACGCCATGATGATATCCGCGCCGATAGTGCGTTGGATATCCATCACATTTTCGGGAGTAAAAAGATGCTTTGAGCCGTCGATATGGGAACGAAATTCGGCGCCTTCCTTGCGCAGCTTCCTGTTTCCGGCCAGCGAAAAGACCTGGAAACCACCGCTATCCGTCAGGATCGCCCCCTCCCAGCCGTTGAACTTATGCAAGCCTCCCGCCCTTTCCAATATCTCAAGTCCCGGACGGAGGTAGAGGTGATACGTGTTCCCGAGTATGACCGGCGCGTGGATATCGTCCCTTAATTCCGACATATGCACCGCCTTTACCGCACCCTGCGTCCCCACAGGCATAAACACAGGCGTCTCAACAATCCCGTGGGCGGTCGTCATCACCCCCGCCCTCGCCTTTGAATGTATATCGTTACCGTGTAATTCGAACCTCATGCCGTCAATTTTGCAGCAAAGGTACGTAATTTTCCATTAGAATCCGAAGTCTTCAATTTCGATCTCTTTCACCTCTTCGACTTCCGGCATTTTCACCAGCCGGTGTTCTTCATTCGCCTGTACGACAATCGCACGAAGCGGTTTCACCGGACAGATGGATTCGCACCCCCCGCAACCGATACACAACTCCTCTTCTACCTTGGGGATAGTCAACACGCCGCTGTAGGGCACCATGTGGACAGCCTGCGTAGGACAATGCTCCGAACAGGCGCCGCAATCCGTCCCCTCGGTATGCACGATACAGCGCCCCTTATGGAACGTGGCGATACCGACCTGCGTCGTCTTCTTCTCTTCCACCGTCAACGGCTTCAGGGCATGGACGGGGCAGACATCGAAGCAGACCGTACATTCGTAGTTGCAATAATGGCTCTTGTACGACACATACGGCCTTAGCAGGTAGCCGAAGCCAAACTCCAACCCCGCAGGAACCAACACCTGGCTGGGGCATTTCACCACACAGATATGGCACGCCGTACATTTTTCCTTAAAGCGCGACAGGCTGATAGAACCCGGAGGGGTAACAGGCGTTCCGCCCCGATGGGCGCGGCCGTTCGCCGCTTGCGCCACTGCCGACACCGCCGGTAAAGACAAAGCAACCGTTGCGCCCGTCGACAGGAAAGAGCGCCGGCTGTTGACCACCTCTTTTTTGTCCGCCGCAGCCGGCCGGCTGTCTTTCCCGCTGAACGGGTTAAAGCGGTATTTCAGGCTCTTTTTCGGACACGTAGAGGTGCAGTTAAAACAGGTGATACAACGGGACGTATCAACGGTCATCGCCTTACTGTCAATCGCTTCGGCTTTGCACGAGCGTTCGCAATTGCCGCAACCGTTGCACATAGACCGGTCAAAGGAGATACGGAAAAACGAATAACGGGAAACCAGGCTCAATAGGGCTCCGACGGGACACAAGGTATTACAGAAAAGACGCCCGCGCCAGATGGCCATCAGGCAGAAAACCAGCAAAGCCACCACCCCCGCCGCGATCCCCGCCACAGATACCGTACTGACTGTCACATGGTAAAGGGAATAATTGTCTATCTTCATCAACGCATCCGCCAGGAGATTATTCCCCCACATCACCGCCGGACGAAACAGGTTTGACGCCATACGCCCGAAATTGCTGTAAGGATCCAACCCGAGAACCAAATCAATCACCCCCAACAACGCCAACACAACGGCAAGCCCCAGCACAGCATACCGCAGAATATTCAGCGGCCTACGAAAGGTAAACCGCCGGCTGCCCTTTTTCTTTTTCTTTCCCATACAAAACAGGCGGTTCGCCACGTCCTGAAACACGCCGGCAGGACAGATCACCGAACAGTATATACGCCCGAACACCAGGACAAGGAGAAACTGAAAAACAAGGATACCCATCGCTCCGGCAAGGATAGCCGGAACGATTTGCAGATGCAGCAAAACCCGTGCGTATTCAGGGACTACCCGCGCAAAATCGACAAAATAGAGCAAGATGGGTATGAAAAAGAGGATTGCAAACAGTAGTCGCAACCCTTTCAGACGGTTCGTTCGTTTCATCGGCTATATCTTGATGCGTTTGATCGAAATCCGGCTTAAATCGGTAGACCCGAGCTTCAACTCTTCGCCTTTCCCGATATGGCCTACGGCGGCCATATCCAGCTTCTTTACCTGATTGAACAAACCAAGGGCTGCCGTATCAATCGCCACAATATCGGGAGAAACCAACAACGACTTGATGGTCGCCACATCGGCGGCGCTTTTCCCCTGCGGGCCGTTCTGGTGCATCATCCGGTAGGCAT
>JAISQD010000160.1 GCA_031274415.1 Tannerellaceae bacterium
TTCAGGCCATTGTATTCGTCGTCATGATAAGTTTCCAATAAACTGCGTTGATCAAGAAGGGAAATGACAATGCGCGTGTTTATCCTGATAATCAATGCATTCGATTTTGTCTTGCGTGAGGAAACGCCTCCGGCGTAAGCACAACTTGCGCTGTTGTCCCCAAAATGCCACTTTCAATAGCAAAGTGTCAAAAACACCCCCTTGATTGACAATTTGTCAAAAATAGACCCGCAAAAAACCGTTTTTTCCCCCCGAAATCCCTCCGTGAATGGGAAAAATGGCGGATTTTAGGGTTTTGAAAAATACATTTTGTTAGCAATTTGAGGACTTTAAGGTGTTTAATAGACTAAATAGACCTGTTTTCCTATCATTTATCTGCGAATTAACTGAAATTAGCATCAATATGTCAAATTCGTTAGGTGTGGAAAAAGAGCGAAAACGGGACATAAAAAATGTTGATTTAACGAAAACTTATGCAAGCTTAACTGATTCCGGAAATTTTTCGGCATCACTTTTGAAAATGATGCTTATGATTTTGGGAAAACACGGCATTGTTTTTGGAAAATGATCAGCATCATTTCGGAGGAAATTGCTTATGTTTTTAGTGAACGAATGTAAATCGACCCCCAAAAAAGGCATAAAATTATAAAAAGCGGCTTTTTTTGCCCCCTTTTTCCCCTTTTTTTGAAATGTTAAAGATAGCGAAATGGGCTTTTAGTTGACATAACGTCAAAAATTAACGGTTTTTAGCACTAAAAACAAGGAAAAAGAGCCGCTCTTTTGAGGGTGTTTTTATTTTTTTACATTTAGACTACATGGTGCTTTTTTTGGCAAAAAACGTTAAATACGCGCTTGGACTGATAAAATAGTGAAACCTTTTGCCCCATCGGATTGTTATACAGATAAGGGATGAAAAGAAATAAAATGTATTTCAAACCTGCACGCTATGAAAAAAGGAACAAGATATGTATCCTCTTATTGTTGGGGATTGAGGGATCCGCCGTTCCGGGTTAACCGGCGTAACAGCTTTGTTACGAGAGGCTAAAACGCAAAGCGCCCGCTTTGCAGGATCACAATTAAACGTCAAAACAGTCATTTTCCTGCCGTCCGTAACGGAAGGGAAGCAGGAGGATGATATCAAAAAAACAAAAATATGCAAACTAAAATTTCAAGCCAAAAGACACAAAACAGTCCATTTTTTATATTTCGTTGGTTACCGGCGGTGGCAGCAGCGGTGTTGCTGACAGGCTGTGTAGCGGAAGAGGAGATGATCAGGGACGGAGAGGGTACCGGTGACGCATCGGTACGTTTCAATGCCGGTATCGACATTGAAACAAGAGTAAGTAACCCGGAAGGGAATCAATGGGATGCCACCGATACGATCGGGGTCTATATGATCAAGGCAGGCGAGACACTCAAAGACGAGGCTATCCGCGAAGAGGCAAAAAACAAGCCCTATACCGTATCGAGCGGGGCAGGGACGAGTACCGCGTCCTTCGTGACGGCAAGTGACACCACCTATTATCCAACAGGGGAAGATGTGAATTTCGTCTCCTACTACCCCTATTCCGATCAGGAAACCGTGGTGACCGCCGATTATAAGTACATGATGGACATCAGCGACCAGAGCAGACCGGAGCGGCTCGACCTCCTGTACAGCAACAATAGAACGGCGTATAACAGAACTAATCACGACGCCGATCTGTACTTCGAGCACCTGATGACCCGGGTCGTTTTCGACGCCTCCAGGACGGGTAGCAGCGACGAATCACTTGAGGAATTGCAATTGGTGATAGAGAATGTCAACCCCTCTACCGCATTCGATTTATCGAACGGTGATCCGGCTTCGGATGGCGTGGGAGAGAGCCAAATCATTCCTATCACCCGTTCGGCGACAAAGGATTTGGTCCGTATGGAAGCCACGTTGATTCCTACGGAGAATGCGAGCAGTATCCATCTGACATTCACGCTGAACGGCAAAACGTACAGCGCCATTCTCCCGCCCACAGCCACCGGTAATGCCTTGGTGAAAGGGAAACGCTATACCTACAAAGTGTTGTTTGGCGAACCGGAGCTTTCGATCGAGGGGCATCTTTCCGCATGGGACGAAGAGCCGGGAGGTAGCATTGCTCCCGACCCGCCTTCAACGATGAATCTTCAGATAGAAGGATACAGCGGCGAACAGGTAACGGTACGGTATACCTGCGGCGATCAGGAGACGCTTTCCCTCGTAGACGGCAAGGTCGTTTTAACCCGTCCGCTTAGCGACGTTGTCCGCAGCCTGACACTCGGCGACGCGGGTAACTCCATATTGATTGGCCGCAAGATAGAAAACAACAAGCTCCTGTCGTTAAAGGTGGACACTGAGGGCAATCTCATACTTCGCGACTCGGTGGATGGCTATGCCCCCATCGGCAGCTATGCCGAATTTCAGCTCATCAACGAAGTGGCCAACCTTGGCCATAGATACAAACAAGAAGCCGCCCTCGACCTGATGGGAGAAAACTGGACGCCGATAGGAAATCAACAAGATTCATTCACCGGCGAATACGACGGGAGAGATTTCGAAATCACGAACCTGAATATAGATGGAAACGCAGATGATGTCGGTCTTTTCGGATATACCAAATATGCTACGCTCCACAATATCCGCCTTGTTTCCGGCACGGTAAAGGGAAATAATTATATTGGTGGTATCTGTGGGCGGTCCGGTGCATCCACTATCACCAACTCTCACTCCAACGTTGCCGTAACAGGCACTGGTGATTATTCTGCTGGCGGTATCTGTGGGGAGGCCGGAGAGACTACTATTATATCCTGCCGCAATACAGGAAATGTGACGGGCTACAAGGACATTGGCGGCATTGTAGGAACGACCATTAGTCTGATGATAATTAAAGACTGCGAAAACAGTGGGAAAATAGAAGGCAGTAGCGGTCTCGCCGGCATTGTAGGAAAATGTACCTCAACCAATATTATCGCTTGCCGCAACAGTGGCACCATAATAAGTAAATACAGCTATGGCGGAGGTATCATAGGGTATAGTGCTGGCAATAATATCATCATTACGGCTTGTTATAATACCGGCGCTGTAAATTGTAGTGGCGCTGGAGATTCCGGCGGCATTGCAGGGGGTCTTGTTTTCAGAACTAGTATCAACGCCTGCTACAATACGGGAACAGTGACAGGCAGCAATCTCAATACGATCGGCCTTATCTGCGGGAGTCTTGGCGAAAACAACTCAACGATTACTTCCTGCTATTGGACAAAGGGCGATAGCGATGCCACCAGAGGCGTGGGCAGCGGTACCGACACCACCGAAGAGTTTAGCGCCACCGCATGGCCTGACGCCTCCATACCCGGTTGGGGCAGGGGCAACGGCGAGGTAGACAATACGTATTGGAAATCCCTTGGCGGATGGAATGGCGGTACGCCCAAGTATCCGACGTTGCACTGGGAATAACTAAAAAAACAAAGATATGCAAACTAAAATTTCAAACCAAAAGACACAAAACAATCCGTTTTTTATATTTCGTTGGTTACCGGCGGTGGCAGCAGCGGTGTTGCTGACAGGCTGTGTAGCGGAAGAGGAGATGATTAGGGACGGAGAGGGTACCGGTGACGCATCGGTGCGTTTCAATGCCGGTATCGACATTGAAACAAGAGTAAGTAACCCGGAAGGGAATCAATGGGATGCCACCGATACGATCGGGGTGTATATGATAAAGGCAAACGGGACACTCAATGACGAGGCTATCCGCGAAGAGGCAAAAAACAAGCCCTATACCGTATCGAGCGGGGCAGGGACAAGTACGGCATCCTTCGTGACGGCAAGTGACACAACCTATTATCCAACAGGGGAAGATGTGAATTTCGTCTCCTACTACCCCTATTCCGGTCAGGAAACCGTGGTAACCGCCGATTATAAGTACATGATGGACATCAGCGACCAGAGCAGACCGGAGCGGCTCGACCTCCTGTACAGCAACAATAAAACGGCGTATAACAGAAATAATCACGACGCCGATCTGTACTTCGAGCACCTGATGACCCGGATCGTTTTCGACGCCTCCAGTACGGGTAGCAGCGACGAATCACTTGAGGAATTGCAATTGGTGATAGAGAATGTCAACCCCTCTACCGCATTCGATTTATCGAACGGTGATCCGGCTTCGGATGGCGTGGGAGAGAGTCAAATCATTCCTATCACCCGTTCGGTGACAAAGGATTTGGTCCGTATGGAGGCCACGTTGATTCCTACGGAGAATGCGAGCAGTATCCATCTGACATTCACGCTGAACGGCAAAACGTACAGTGCCTCTCTCCCGCCCACAGCCACCGGTAATGCCTTGGTGAAAGGGAAACGCTATACCTACAAAGTGTTGTTTGGTGAACCGGAGCTTTCGATCGAGGGGCATCTTTCCGCATGGGATGAAGAGCCGGGCGGCAGCATTGCTCCCGACCCGCCTTCAACGATGAATCTTCAGATAGAAGGATACAGCGGCGAACCGGTAACGGTACGGTATACCTCCGGCGATCAGGAGACGCTTACCCTCGACACTGACGGTAAGGCCGATTTATACCGTATGCGTAGCGACGCTGTTTACAGCCTGACACTCGGCGACCCGGATAACCCCATATTGATTGGCCGCAAGGTAGAAAACAACAAGCTCCTGTCGTTAAAGGTGGACGATACGGGCAATCTCATACTTCGCGACTCGGTGGATGGCTATGCCCCCATCGGTAGCTATGCCGAATTTCAGCTCATCAACGAAGTGGCCAACCTTGGCCATAGATACAAACAAGAAGCCGCCCTCGACCTGATGGGAGAAAACTGGACGCCGATAGGAAATCAAGAAAATAAATTCACCGGCGAATACGACGGGGGAGAGTTCGACATCACGAACCTGAATATAGATGGAACCAAAGATCGGGTCGGTCTTTTCGGAGAGATCGAAAATGCCGCGCTCCACAATATCCGCCTTGTTTCCGGCACGGTAAACGGAAATAATTATGTAGGTGGCATCTGTGGGTATATCAATGTATCCACTATCACCAACTCTCATTCCAACGTTACCGTAACAGGTACTGGTATGGCTGTTGGCGGTATTAGCGGGGAGGGGGAGACTTCCAGTACAATCACCTCCTGCCGCAATACAGGAAATGTGACGGGCAGCGAGCGCGTTGCCGGCATTTTAGGAGCGGCCGGTTATGTGACAGTTAAAGACTGCGAAAACAGTGGGGAAATAGCAGGCGGCTCAGGTATCGCCGGCATTGCAGGAAGATGTAACGCAACCACGATCATCGCTTGCCGCAACAGTGGCTCCATAATAGGTAGTAGTTACAGCAACTATTCCGGCGGTATCGCAGGGTATAATCTTGGATATTATCTCATCATTACGGCTTGTTATAATACCGGCACTGTAAACAATAGCGGCGGTGGAGAGTCTGGTGGCATTGTGGGGTCGCTTGATTTCGAAGGAAGTAGTATCAGCGCCTGCTACAATACGGGAACAGTGACAGGCGGCGATGACAATTACATCGGCCTTATCTGCGGATATTATGATCTTAGTTACGACATAGCGATTACTTCCTGCTATTGGACAAAGGGCGATAGCGATGTCTCCAGAGGCGTGGGCAGCGGTACCGACACCACCGAAGAGTTTAGCGCCACCGCATGGCCTGACGCCTCCATGTCCGGCTGGGGCTGGGGCAACGGCGAGGCAGACAATACGTATTGGAAATCCCTTGGAGGATGGAATGACGGTACGCCCAAGTATCCGACGTTGCACTGGGAATAACTATATTTTACCTCTTCCGACCATCTCAAGTAGAACGGACGGATTGATTATTTTGTTTTAATTATGCATTTTAGCGCCGGAGATACCCTGTGAAGGAGACTCCGGCGCATATTTTTGGAAATACATGATGTAATGTTTTCATTTGTGAGCAATATTCGTTACTTTTGCGCACAATTAGATACATTAGCAGCATGAAAAGAGTATTATTGCCAAGCCAGCAGAGGACACTCAATGCCTTTGGGGAAAACATCAAATATGCGCGTCTGCGCCGGGATTTGTCGTCGGAGCAGGTGGCAGAACGCGCCGGAATTTCACGTAATACCCTTATAAAAATTGAGAAAGGAAGTGAGGGCGTTGCAATAGGTTATTATTTCAGGGTTCTTGCCGTATTGGGATTGGATAAGGATCTGTTGCTTGTTGCCAAAGATGACGAGTTGGGGCGCAGGCTGCAAGATGCTAAATTAACAGTAAAGGAACGAGCTTCAAAAAAATAGACGATGGCGCAACACAAAGAGATCTGTGTATATCTGGATTGGGCAGACAGGGAAACGCCCATCTTCATGGGTTTACTGCATAGCGAAATGATGCGGGGTAAAGAGGTATTTTCATTTGAGAATGACCCGGAATGGTTAAAATGCAGCGCATTTCGAGCATTAGATCCTGATTTAGGGCAATTTGCCGGTAAACAGTATCTGCCGGCTGATAAAAGTAATTTCGGGATGTTTCTTGATTCATCCCCCGACAGGTGGGGACGGGTATTGATGCGAAGACGTGAAGCGATTGCCGCCCGTTCTGAAAACCGCCCTGCCCGAACGCTCTCCGAAACGGATTATCTAATGGGTGTTTACGATGGCAACCGGATGGGAGCATTGCGCTTTACATTATCCCCCGGTGGCGAGTTTATGGATAACAACAAGGCTATGGCCACGCCTCCGTGGGCTTCTATCCGGAATCTGGAATATGCCAGTTTGCAAATTGAAAAAGATGAATCAAGAGAGGATACGGAATATACGCAATGGCTCAACATGCTGATTGCACCCGGATCTTCATTGGGAGGAGCCAGGCCGAAAGCAAATATAGTTGATAGAAACGGCGCATTATGGATTGCCAAATTTCCAAGCGGCCATGACGATCAAGATATGGGAGCATGGGAAGCTGTCGTGGCAGAATTGGCAAAAGGGTGCGGTATCCGGATGGCAGAAAGTAAAGCCATGAAATTCAGTAGTAAACAACATACTTTTTTGACAAAACGTTTTGATCGGACAACGCATGGCCAACGCATTCATTTTGCTTCTGCAATGACCTTGCTTGGTTATACGGATGGCGCTGATTCGGAGGAAGGTGTCAGTTATTTGGAGCTTGCCGAATGGATTGGTCGTTATTGTGACAATGTAGAAGACAACCTGGCTCAACTCTGGCGAAGGATTGTTTTCCATATTGCAGTATCCAACTGTGACGACCATTTACGCAACCATGGCTTTTTGCTTACCCCGAAAGGTTGGACACTCTCTCCGGCCTATGATATCAACCCTGACAAACAGGGAGTGGGATTGAAATTAAATATTTCAGAAAATGATAATTCGTTGGACTTTGATTTGGCTGTGAGCGTCGCCGGATACTTCGGACTGAGCGGAAGGCAAGCGAACACGATATTAAATGACGTAAGATCTTCCGTTTCCTCCTGGCGGAAGATAGCCACAAAACAAGAGATATCCCGTCTGGAACAGGAAGGTATGGCAAAGGCTTTCAGGTACTGATCCGCTGGCAAACCTGTACATTGGCCCTGATTTGGGATGGGATAGTTTGATAGTTCGATAAACATGAGTATATTTGTTGCAAAGTTTGACGTATGAAGAGATATCATGATTGAATATATTGATTTAAACGATTTTACCTGTTTTGATGAGAATGAATTGATTTTCTGTTCCGGGATTAATGTATTAATCGGCAAAAACGGAACAGGAAAAACTCATATTATGAAATGTTTAGCCGCTTCTTTAAAAGCGAATGAAGATTTTAAAATGGCGACGTCTCAGACTAAAGACAGGTATGGAGAAATTGTTACTGATCGTTTGATGTCCTATTTCAAACCGGATTCTTTAGGTAGATTGGTAAAGAAACATAAGGGAGCGGCATATGTCAGAATGAAAGTAAATAACGAAATTCTTTCCTTTTCCTTTTCAGATGCCATGAAACTGGTAAAAACCGAGAATAATCGCTATTTCAATCTTCCCTCTTCACTTTATATCCCTCCGCGGGAAATGTTTTCTTTATATGAAGGCTTTCTCAGCTTATATGAAAAAAGAGAGGTATCTTTTGATGGAACATATGTTGAGTTAGCCCGTGCTTTAAATGCGCCTTTACTGAAGGGAGAGAGCTATCAGAAAGTTAAAAAAAGGCTATTGGATCCTTTATTGAACTATTGGGATGTTGATGTATTTAAGAAGAATAATCGTTTTTATATTAAAGATGAAACCGGCGAGTATGAGGCTCATTTAGTTGCGGAAGGATTGAGGAAAATCGCATCGCTCATATGCTTGGTCAGCAATGAGGAATTAGTGCCCGACAGTATCCTTTTTATTGATGAACCGGAATCCAATTTAAACCCATCATTAATATCTATCGTTACAAAATTCTTATTATTATTGGCAAATAATGGCGTACAGATATTTCTCGCCACACACGATTATTTATTGACCCATCAGCTTTCTCTAAATGCCGAATATAGAGGATTTAAAGAACATGTTCCTGAAATGAAATTTTTCAGCTTAGATAAATCAGGCGGTTCTGTTGTTATTGAAGAAGGAGACTCTTTATCTGATATTCAAAATAACTCTATTTTAGATGAATATGCAGGGTTTTACGATATGGAAAAAGCGTATTTTGAAAGATATGATTCGAAATGAAAGAATTTGATGAAAGTAGCATCCTGTTTTCTTGATGAAACGAAAAAACAGTCGAAAGAGAGAAAGGTTGAATTATCTATACGCGCCAGCAAATTGAAGAAAAAATTAGGCTGGTTGTCAAAAAGAATATATATTGTTGACATGGCTGAGTCAAACTTCATTCCTGATTTCAGCGCCAGACCAAGATAATCTATCAATATACTGATCAAAAAAACAGAATTATCTATCAATATATTGAGCAATAATTCGCACTTTTGCCTTAAAATTCACGTTATGTATCATCTTAATAGCGAAAAGGCAATGGTTACCAGCGACATAAAACATATCTTACAGCAAGAGGCCGAAGCGGTGCTGAATATACCCGTCACGCCGGGTTACGAGGAGGCGGTCGGCCTTATTGTCGAGTATGTGCACAACAGGAAGGGGAAGCTCATTACCAGCGGCATGGGAAAAGCGGGGCAGATCGCCATGAATATCGCCACGACATTCAGCTCTACGGGGACGCCGGCGTTCTTTCTTCATCCCAGCGAAGCACAGCATGGCGACCTGGGTATTATCAGAGAAAACGACCTGATGTTGTTGATCTCCAACTCAGGTAAGACACGCGAACTGACAGAATTGGTCGAGCTGACACGCGGATTAGTCGCCGACATGAAGTTCATTGTCATCACCGGTAACCCCGACAGCGAATTGGCCCAACAGGCGACCGTTTGCCTGCTCACAGGCGCGCCTAAAGAGGTCTGCCCCTTAGGATTGACGCCTACTACGTCGACGACCGTCATGACGGTCATCGGTGATATTCTGGTGGTGAATACCATGAACCGCGTCCGGTTCACCAATAAGGATTATGCCAAACGGCATCATGGAGGGTATTTAGGCTCGAAAAGCCGCAAACAAAGCGAACATGAATAAAAACAGACCGGTATGAGAAAAGTGATTGGCGTTGGAGAAACGATTTTGGATATCCTTTTTAAAGACGGGGTGCCGTACCGCGCTATTCCCGGAGGATCTGTGTTCAACGGATTTGTCTCCCTCCGGCGGTTAGGCGTTCCGGGCATCTTTATCAGCGAGCTGGGCAACGATCCCGTAGGCGACATGATCCACCGGTTTATGGATGAAAACGGCATATCAACCGGATACCTCGACCGTTATCCCGACAGGAAAAGTCCTGTATCGTTAGCTTTTCTGGACGAAAAGCATCATGCGGATTATGTGTTTTACCACGATTATCCCGACCAAAGGCTGGCCGTTCCACTACCCAAGATCGAAGAAGATGATATCTTTATCTTCGGTTCTTACTATGCGCTGAATCCTGTCTTGCGGGAACAGATCGTGGAATTTCTGGACTATGCGCGGGAAAGGAAAGCCATTATATATTACGACCCGAACTTCCGTAAAGCGCATGCCCATGATGCGATCCGGTTAACCCCTACCGTTCTCGACAATCTCGGATATGCGGATATTGTACGCGGTTCGGATGAGGACTTTTTCCATCTTTTTGGCGAAACCAACATGGCACAAACGTATGCCGAACATATCCAATTTTATTGTCCCCTTTTCGTTTCCACACATGGAGCCGACGGGGTCAGCCTTTTCACCGGCTCGTTCCATGAACGGTTTAACGCCCCTTCGATCTCCCCTGTAAGCACCATAGGGGCAGGAGATAATTTCAATGCAGGCCTGATCTACGGATTATTGAAATATGATATCCGCCACGACGATTTGGCTACGCTCGGAAAAGAGGAGTGGGGAAAGATCATCCGGTGCGGGATGGATCTGGCGACAGAAGTTTGCCTGAGTAACGATAATTATATTTCAAAAGACTTTGCATCAACGTATACCAACCAGTCTTAAATATCATTAATGGCGGAACAAGGATAGCGAATTATCGCTATTTTTGCGAGAAATGCATAGGAGCCTCAACATGTTTGTAAGGATATTTAGTTTGTTGACAGTTATACTGACCTTACCGGCCTGTCATTCGCATACACCGGAAATACGCGCTATTTGTCAGAGGGATGATATTGGAAACTATATCATTAAATGGGAAACCAACCCGCAG
>JAISQD010000162.1 GCA_031274415.1 Tannerellaceae bacterium
AAGCCGTCGGTAAACAGCTGTGCGCCCTTTTCCCAACTGTCCATGATCGTTACCTTAAACGTCTTGCGGTCTTCGGCAGGGATACGGCGCAGTATTTCACCCAGGAAACGGTCGAAATGGTCTTCAAGATAAACGGAGTTCAGCTTATCCATTTCCCACCCTTTCCCTTCGGGCGAAGCAGGGGAATTGAATACGTCGTTGGGCACCATACCCATACGCAGCACGAGCCATTCGCCGGCGGGAGCGTCCCATTCCAGCGTACCGTCGGGCTGCATCCTGTCCGTGATGTCGAGGATCTGTTCGGGAGCGGCAACCTGCGCGGCGTCATCCACAGAGGGCACGTCGAGTACGGCCGTCCATTTGTATTCCGTCCATGGGGGATTGGCGCCCTGATACATACGCGCCATCGACTTTTCGGGGTGTTTGTCGAGTTCGGCTGTGGGAGAGAGGACGATCTTGCCTATGGCGGCATCGCGCTCGGTATGGCGGAAGATGATACGGTATTCGTCCGACGTGACTTTCCGGAAGCCGACCACCGTAGGCGCAAAAGGCGTAATGCCTACCGACGGGATAGGAAAGACGCGGTAGATCGGGAACGTAGCGACGGTCACGAACTGCCCGTCCACTTTGGCTTGCAATTCCCCGTCTCCGCGGCAATGGCTTGACGGATATATGCTGAGCGAGCGGGCATCTTGTGGCTCAGGCAGACGCAAAGTGATCGACGCCTCCTCTTCCTTCGGCACGACAAATCTGGCCGCAAGCGGCGAAGTGGGCTTGACTAATGCGGGACGGTCTAATGAGGCGCCTGCCGGCGGACGCATATTGGCCACCGTCAGCCTTGCGCCGGCCGCGTCGAACAGGTTGTACCGGTAATTGTCCGGCACAGGCACCGCCAGCGTCCGTACATCCTGGAAGTAGGGCGACGGTTTGCCCTCATGATCGAAAAATATATTGCCCCAGTCTTCGTACTGCGTGGGCTGTTCGGGAACGGGCAGTTTGACATTCACCCGGTCGCCGCCTGTTATCCGCGTCTCGGAGGCGACAATATGGCGCATGGACTGCCCGGCTTCTATCCATGGCCCGCCGGAATGGCTCCATCCCGGACAATTGAACATACCGATTTCGATACCCAGTTCGCCGGCCGTTTTCATCGTGGCGTGCAGTATGTCCCACCATTCGTCGGAGAAGAGTTTCACCTTGCCGTATGGCGTGTCGTCGGCGATATTCCCTATAAATACGGCATTGATGCCTGCCTTTTTCATGGCTTGCAGGTCGTTGACGACACCCTCTTTGGAGATGTTGTCCGACATCCAATACCAATAGACGCCCGTCGCCATTGTGTCCGGCGACGCAAAGTCGTCAGCTAATTTGTCTTTACTGCATGAGGCCAGCAACAGGGTAGCCACTGCGATGAGGGATGCTTTAACCAATCGGTTTCTCATAATATCCATTTTATTGTTGTATTTGTTTTCCAAAAGTTGTTTAGCCACACAAAATTATGCTTTTCCGGAGAATCACACACCTTTTTTCCGTTTTTTTTCCAGACTTATTTTTGCTCTCTGCAGTTTCAACGTAAATAACTTGAATTTGGCTCTATACCGTTTTGTATGGGTATAGGAAAGTCCCCGCGAGGGGGACGGGAGATGCATAACCGGATGTGGAGCCGAAGGCGCAACTTCCGGACCGGAGAGGACACCCACCCAGTGTCAAGTCCCTGATATACCGCCTGTCATTTCCCAAGCAGGCGGAAAAACAGGAGCGGGAAGAAACACCACCCAAACCGCCGGACGCTTATGAATCAGTCCCGATTCGCAGCTTTTGAGTTCTTCAAAACTCTATCAAAACTCATTATCTCTACATACATATTGTAATTATCATTAAAAAAGAAATAGCCGTCTTTATCCGGTAATGCTCTGAACCCGGAATCGGTAGCATATGATTTAAAGGCAACAATGTATTGTTGTATGCCAATTTTTTCTCGTTTATTTTACCTATGACATCTGTTTCCATATTGTTTTCTTGCTAAAATAATGCATCTAATATGTTCTCAATTTTTATTTTTACCATAGTATCTTTATGCAAATCTCCATATATCTTCAATCAATAAATTATCAAACGTTCTTATATGGTCTTTCAGGATGTTTTCCGTTTGCATGTTCGGACGAATATCACAATAATATACGCCATCAAGTGGATTGAGTTTTACGGTGTAACCTTTGAAATGACCGGGCAAAAAAGTAGCGTTTATTCCATATTTCGGCTCTTTCCCTTTCCGTTGGACATCGTTAAGGAATATTGCAATGTGTGGTGTCGCTTTTTCGGTCAGTTTGTTATAAAGAAATTTGTCTATAAAAATTTTGTCTAATCTGTCTTTACTTGAGGTCTTAACCGAACCTATTACTTTAATCTCACCATCATTCTCAATTATCAAATCATGCTGATAACTCATATTAAAAGCTATTTCATTATCTATATATACCGGAAGTTGAATAACTCCCGACCTGCAAGCAATTCCTATTTCTTGAATAATCAGCCGGATGAAATTTTCAAACAAATCGCCGTTCAATTTTCTTGCCGTATTGGATTTTCCAGCAGGCAAACCATCTAAAGC